>NZ_JAQQPT010000050.1:0-1602 GCF_036688725.1 Pseudomonas lactucae
CAGGCTGTGTGAAAACCTAGCAATCTGCGCAGCGCTCGAAGAAAATGCTCCGTATCGAAAGATACGGAGCATTTTTCGTTATGGCCTACATCCAGGGACAGTCCCGCAGCCAGACCAGCCTGTTTCTGGTATCGCTGGAAGAGTTGATCCCCGAGGATCACCTCGTTCGCGTTATCGACCTTTACGTCGCCAAGCTGGATCTGGTGCGACTAGGCTTTGATAAAGCACTTCCCAAAAGCACCGGCCGGCCTTCTTACGATCCAGCCGATCAGCTAAAACTTTACCTCTACGGTTATTTCCAGCGGATCCGTTCATCACGGCGCCTCGAAGCCGAGTGTCAGCGCAATATCGAAGTGATGTGGCTGATCAATCGACTCAAGCCCGATTTCAAGACCATTGCCGATTTCCGTAAAGACAACAAACCCGCTTTCATCGCGACGTGCCGGGCCTTCGTCCAGTTTTGTCGCACTGCGGGGTTGATAACCGGCGAGTTGGTGGCCATTGATGGCAGCAAGTTCCAGGCTGTTGCTTCCTCGCGGCGCCATACGAGCTTGCAACGGCTCAAACACCAGGAGCAGAAGCTGGATAAACGCATTGCCCAGTACTTGGCCGAGCTGGATGAGGCGGATAAAACCGAAGCCGGCGAGAGGGTTGACCGCAGTGCGATCAAGACGGCGTTGGCGCAACTTGAGGTCAGGCATTCCAATAACCTGACCTGCCAGGCGCTGATGAAATCGATGGAGCTTGAGCAATTCAATACCCACGAAAGCGATGCGCGAATGCTGCGAACGCACAAAGGGCCTCGGGTCGGGTACAACGTGCAGACAGCCGTGGACGCTGAGCACTGCATGATCGTGCACCATGAAGTGACTCAGGACAGCGATGATCGCAAGCAACTTGAACCGATGGCCAAAGCGGCCAAGGAACAACTTTCGCAAGATGAACTGACGGTCACCGCGGATGCGGGCTACTCCAATGGTAAGCAGTTCCAAGCGTGTGAGGATGAAAACATAACGGCTTATGTACCGGTGGCTCGATCAATCAACTCCAGCGGCAAGGAACAGGTGTTTTTCGACCGAACAGCATTTGCCTACGATGCGTCGCAAGATCGATATCAATGCCCTGCCGGAAAATGGCTGATCTTTAAACAGATCAGCAAGAAAGGCCGGATCTACCAAGCGGCGGTCAGCGACTGCTCAAACTGCCCGTTAAAAGCGCAATGTACCGACGCCCAACGCCGATATATCTCACGCCACCTGCACGAAAAGGCATTCGAACGAATGGAACAGCGAATGCAGGCGCATCCCGAAATGATGGTCAGCCGAAGATCCATCGTCGAGCATCCCTTCGGCAACCTTAAACAGTGGTTATTTGGCAACGCTCGCTTCTTGCTGCGACAGCTTGAGGGCACGAGGGCTGAAATGGCCCTGGCGGTGAACGCCTATAACCTGAAAAGAGCGATTAACGTGCTTGGCGCACGTCAGTTGATGGCGTTGATGGGCTGAAAAGCCTTTTTTCGTCTGCTGTGAGCACAAACGCAAACGCCCCGAACAAGTCGGGGCGTTTGCTGGAACCACCATCAGTGTGTTTTCACACAGCCTG
>NZ_JAQQPT010000051.1:0-1538 GCF_036688725.1 Pseudomonas lactucae
CTCAGTGGTTGGCTCGTTGATGCCAACGATGAGCGTTGCAGCCAGTTGGCCAACGCCTGCGGTGGCCTGGTCGTGTCGCGCCACGCCTGCGCCCCGGCCATGCCGACCCCCGCCGAGCTGGATTATCTGTTCAACAGCCCGGTGCCGATCACCCGGCCGGACCAGGACGTGACCCTGCAACGCCTGCACCGCGTCAGCGTGCCGCGCAAGGCGTGGAAGCAACTGTTCATCTTCGCTTTCGACCATCGCTGGCAGCTGGTCGACCTGGCACAACGCGGCGGGCAGGACCCGACGCGTATCAGTGAGATCAAGCAGCTGTTTATCCAGGCCATCGAGCGCGTGGAAAAAAAGCTCGCCGAGCAGGGCG
The DNA here is from genome assembly GCF_036688725.1 of Pseudomonas lactucae. Lineage (NCBI taxonomy): Bacteria > Pseudomonadati > Pseudomonadota > Gammaproteobacteria > Pseudomonadales > Pseudomonadaceae > Pseudomonas > Pseudomonas lactucae. The sequence continues at coordinate 368 of NZ_JAQQPT010000051.1, forward strand.
TCGATGCCGACGTGGGCCTGTTGGCCGACCAGCGCTTCGGTCAGGACGCGCTCAACGCCGCCAGCGGTCGCGGTTGGTGGATCGCGCGCCCGGTAGAAGTTCAGAATTCGCGCCCGCTGGCCTTCGAGCACGGCCGTTCGATCGGCAGCAACCTGATCGGCTGGCCCCAGGAGCAGATCATCAAGTGCCTGGTGCAATACCACCCGGATGACGAACCCATGCTGCGCCTGGAACAGGAAGCGCAACTCAAGGCGGTGTACGACGCCTCCCTGGTCAGCGGGCATGAGCTGCTGCTGGAAGTCATCCCGCCCAAGGATCACCCGTCCACTTATCCCGACGTGCTCTACCGCAGCCTCAAGCGCCTGTACAACCTGGGCATCTACCCGGCGTGGTGGAAGATCGAGGCGCAGTCGGCCGAGGACTGGAAGCAGCTCGACGCACTGATCCACGAGCGCGATCCGTACTGCCGTGGCGTGGTGCTGCTGGGCCTGAACGCTTCGGCGGAGTTTCTCGCCGACGGCTTCAAGCAGGCCGGCCAGAGCACCACCTGCCGCGGGTTCGCGGTTGGCCGCACGATCTTCCAGGAACCGAGCAAGGCGTGGATGGCGGGGGAGATTGATGATGAGACTTTGATTGCGCGGGTACAGGCTACCTTCGAACAACTCATCAATGCCTGGCGCAGTGCCCGAAATTAGATCAGGTCAAATGTGGGAGGGAGCAAGCCCCCTCCCACAGAAAGCAGATCCCAGTGAATTCTGAAGATAAAAACAAAAGGTGCAGCCATGCCCGCAATCCGAATTGGCATCAACCCGATCTCCTGGAGCAACGACGACCTGCCGGCCCTGGGCGGCGAAACGCCCTTGAGCACCGCCTTGAGCGAAGGCAAGGAGATCGGCTACGAAGGTTTTGAACTCAACGGCAAATTCCCCAAGGACGCCAAGGGCGTCGGCGATGTGCTGCGCCCTTATGACCTGGCGCTGGTCTCCGGCTGGTATTCCAGCCGCCTGGCACGGCGCTCGGTGGCCGAAGAAATCGAGGCGATTGCCGGCCATGTCGACTTACTCAAGCACAACGGCGCCACCGTACTGGTGTATGGCGAGGTGGCCGATTCGATCCAGGGCTCGCGTATTCGCCTGATCGAACGCCCGCGTTTCCATAGCGAGCAGGCCTG
>NZ_JAQQPT010000052.1:0-1361 GCF_036688725.1 Pseudomonas lactucae
GGGGGTGTCAGAAATTTTGTGTTCGGGCATAACATGAGTAAGAGGTGCATGTATGCCAACCAAAAAGAAACCCCTTCGTGACCTACCAAAAATCCCCAAGGAGCTGCTCGAACAGTTCGGTGAGGGGCTGATGACCGCAGAGGCTATCGAAGACGCTTCTGCGGCCTTCAAGAAGGCCTTGATCGAGCGAGCATTGAGTGCCGAGCTCGGTCACCACCTGGGGTATCCGCCGGGCGCGCAGCGCCCAGAGGATGAAACCAACCAGCGCAATGGCAAAACGGGCAAGACGGTTTTGACGGGGGATGGCCCGCTGCGGCTGGAGATTCCCCGTGATCGGGATGGCAGTTTTGCCCCCATTCTGATCCCCAAGCATGAGCGGCGTTACACCGGTTTTGATGACAAGATCATCGCCATGTATGCCCGAGGCATGACCGTTCGAGAAATCCGCGCTTTCCTCTCTGAGCAATACGGGACGGACGTTTCCCATGACTTCATCAGCTCAGTCACGGACGAGGTGATGGAGGAAATTGGTGCGTGGCAACAGCGACCGCTTGAGCCGATGTACCCAGTCATTTTCTTCGATGCGCTGCGGGTCAAGATCCGAGAAGAAGGCCTTGTCCGCAACAAGGCGATTTACTTGGCGCTGGGTGTTTTACCCGATGGAACGCGCGATATTCTTGGTATTTGGATCGAAAACACCGAGGGTGCGAAGTTCTGGATGAAGGTCTTCAACGACCTCAAGACCCGCGGCGTAGAGGACGTGCTGATCGCCGTGACCGACGGTCTCAAAGGCATGCCAGAGGCGCTAAGCGCAGTATTTCCGGCAACAACGCTGCAAACATGCATCGTCCACTTGATCCGCAACAGCCTCGATTACGCGGCGTGGGACAAGCGCCGTGAGCTGGCCAAGGCGCTAAAACCGATCTATCAGGCCATCAACGCAGAAGCGGCTGAGGAAGCACTGGACGCCTTTGAAAATGGCCCTTGGGGTAAGCAATACCCAACGGTGGTGGCGGCCTGGAGACGAGCCTGGGATCGAGTGATTCCATTCTTTGTCTTCCCGCCTGCCATTCGAAAAGTGATCTATACGACCAACGCTATCGAAAGCATCAACGCTCAGCTACGCAAGATCATCAAGACCCGAGGCCACTTCCCGACGGATGACGCAGCGACCAAGCTGATCTGGCTTGGGCTGCGTAACATCACGGCAAACTGGGGCTCGGCGGCTCATGACTGGAAGAGTGCGATGAACCAATTTGCGATTCTGTACGGAGATCGATTTATCAGGCCGACCTGGTAAAAGCATGGCCTGCCTGACGGCAGGCCGTTATCGGCCCGCACACAAAAAAACTGACACTCTC
>NZ_JAQQPT010000006.1:0-286046 GCF_036688725.1 Pseudomonas lactucae
TGATGCAAAAGTCAGCGATCCGCCCTGGGTCAATTTTCAATCGGCAGGGTGGGTCAGTTTTCAATCAGCGCCAACAGCCTACTGCTCTCCCGAGCGTCTTTCGAGCTCGGCTCGTCCTAACCCCCTCTTGTTTTTCTTCAACCCACCGCGGGGATTCTTACCCCTATGGGACAGGTTTCTTCGCGCTTTCATCGGAGGCACACCATGTCCGACTCACTCACAAGCGAAGCACTGAACACTCTGCGCTTGCCCGTTGTGTTCACTCCAGAGGCGTGGCAACACGCAGTATTGCCCGATGGTTCAAATCATCCTGAAAAACTGCAGCTCGATAGGCTGAGCAACGTCGTACGCGCAGCCTTCAAAGCTCACCTGGCCGATCCAAACGCACCCTACGTGGTGTTTGAGGTAGCCAAGTTCGGCTCAGTGAGTGATGCAGAACATGAACCATTGCTGCGACTGAGCCTCAGCCTACTTCAGGCATCAGACCAACCTAACGCCTTACTGATAGCGCTTGCGGAAGAGCAGCAACGCTGAACGCAAACGGCCATACCCGGCCACTGATCCAACTCACGCTATACGCAGTCCTGCACCAATCCAATCAACACCCACCGGGGAACCCTCCCCGACGGGCAAGGCGTTCCTCCGGTTTTTCGAGGGAAATGCCATGCGCAATATCTACCAAGACGTGACAGACAAGATCGTTACCGCGTTAGACCAAGGCGTAGCGCCCTGGATCAAACCCTGGTCCTCAGGTGGCTCAACTGACGTTGCTCATCACCAGCCCTATCCCATCAACGCCATCACCCAGCGTCCCCATTCGGGCATCAATTTACCGTTGCTCTGGGCCGAGGCCAGGTTGCAAGGGTTCACTCAAGATCGCTGGCTGACCTTCAATCAAGCCAAAAAAGCCGGCGGGCACATCCGTAAGGGTGAGCACAGCACTCTGGCAGTGCTCTACAAGCGGATGGAGCGCGAGGAACGGACCGAATCAGGCCAACCTGTACTTGATGAGAACGGTGAGCCCAAGGTCGCTCACTTTGGCATTCTCAGGACGCATTTTCTGTTCAACATTGAGCAAACGGAAGGGCTCGAAACGCTCAACGAAACTTTGCTCGAGACGGAACCGAGCGATCCTTTCTTCCCTAACGCTGCTGCAGAAAATTTGTTGCGAAGTTCGGGCGCAAATATCATTCACCGATTTGCCGACGAAGCCTTTTACCACCCGTTCCGGGATCTCATCCAACTACCGACAAAAGCGCAATTTCACGATCAAGGTGGATATTACGCCACCGCACTTCACGAGCTGACGCACTGGACCGGACACCACTCTCGGTTGCAGCGTGAAGGCGTGACCTCACCCTGCCCATTCGGCTCGCCAGGCTATGCATTTGAAGAGTTGATCGCCGAAATGGGCGCCGCTTTTTTATGTGCCTACGCCGGTATACGGGGAGAGCTTCAGCACGAGGGTTATATCGACTCCTAGCTCGGCCTGCTCAAGGCTGACAACCGCGCGATTTTCCGTGCCAGTGGCCAGGCCCGATGCGCTTCGGAGTATGTGCTCAACCTGGAGCAGCAACGGAAGCAGACGGTAATGGATGACTCGCGATGAATGAACGATAGAGCTTGATCGTCACCTCAACGCTGCAAACGCTTCATAGGGTCCAACACGAGTTGGACCCTTTTTCTATGCCCAGAAAAATCCCCACACTGCGAAGCTCTGACGCAAAGAACATGAGGTAATCCCGTAACCGCAGTACGCCGTTACGTATCCAGATTCTCCGCCAGGTAATCCACCAGTTCGAGTGGACTTCGGCTGTCGATCACCTTGTAGATCAGATCGCGTTTGCTGCGCGGAAGCTTCTTGACCACGCTTTTCGCCGAGGCCCTGACGGCTTCGTCTGTTCCATGGATACGTGCTGCGAGCAGCAGCACGAGCGTGGCGTCAGTGAGGTTCATGGCAAGACCCAATAAAATTCCCACCACAGTGTACCGACACTTTCCTTTTTCGTACCAGCATGCGCGTCCTATAAAACGGCACCAGCACAAATCGATATTCCGATTGCCGCACAAAGGGACACACGGCAAAAGGACTGGTAAGGGTTGGAAGGGGAATGGGGAGTCAAGGGTAAGAGCCCTAGAATCGCGCGCAGCAAACTTAGCCGACAGAACGCTCGCCGTGAACAAGAACCCTGGCTGCTCGCCAGCAATTGGCCGCAACCGCAATGGATGGCTCGGAAAACTGTCGGTATCTACCGCAGGCGGATGCAGATTGAGTAAGGTTTTTGGGACATGAAGAGTCTGCGTTTCGGCTTTGACTTTGACCTGCATCGAATGCGTTCGAGATCCTGCTCCTGATCGCCGCGTTGGCCTGTTATGCACTGTATCTGGCCGGTCTTGAGGCTCGAACGACAGGTCGGTCACGTCACACTTCCAGAGCAACAGCATCAGGCATAAACCGGTGCTCTCACTCTGGCGTCACGGCCTCGAATACTTGAGATGCTCCACCACCGGATTGTCCTGCTCGAAATTGGCGGATATGGAGCTATTGCTGCGCGATCAAGTGCACCGGCAAGCTCAGAGACTGGAGTAGATTTGTGGGGATTTCTCGGCATCCGAGCAAATTTTCAGCATGGGTTGCTTTGGGACTACGGCTATGGGGAACAGCGCCTACTGGGCTAGCCGTGTTTTCTGAGGGGTACTGACTTTTTTTGACCCGCTGGTGGTACTGCTCCTTTTCAAAAAACCACGGATAGGAATAATCGTCACCGCAGCAATTATTTTGGCTGACGTGACCCATAACACCGATTACGTAGCATTCAAACAGCAGTGGCTAGCCGTTCTATCTGTCGCAAGTGACGTTTATTATTGCGGTGCTTCTACTCTCAACTATTGCCTGGAGATGCACCATTGGCGCGTAGTATTACACTGATCCGGTTCGATTGCGAAGCACTCCAATGATGGGGTAGAAGCTCCCCGATTTCACTTGCTCGCTGCTCTCCCCGGATTATCTAGACACCTTGCAAGCTCATTGCGTAACGCTTTTCAAACTCTACCTGCCACAGCTGATTGTTGAAACCATGACAACGTTTTGCGTTGTAGAACATCTCGACTTAATCGAACACATCACCACGAGCATCTTCCGCGGATTAGCCAGAATTGGACTGATAAATGAAGACCACCGGCCAAATCGATTTTACGTCCAGACCTAAGGATGCTTCGAGCTGGCGGTACCATTCGTCAATATTATGAAGGTCAATTACTGTGCTTAACTTAATTTGTTCTGTCACAGCTGAGTCTACAACTATCCAGCGGCTTTCGTAGCGCTCAACGACATCTAGTACCGATCGTAGAGTTTCATCCTTAAAAACTATTTTACCACTTCGCCAATTTAATTGTGCATCAGCATTTACAACTAACGGTTCATTTACTACTCCTCTTGTATTTGAACGATACTGCGTGCGAGCATTTAAAACCAAAGCTTTGCCGTCGGAGTCTTTGACAATTGCCTGCCCCTTGTCGACCGTTATGATGGTATCATCGTCAATTTTCAAAACATTCAAGGCTGAGTTGAACGCGCTGACTATTTTGTCGCCCACATCAATAGTCAGAGGTGAGTAGTCTCGCTGGAGAGTATCAAAATAGACCTCGCCTCTTACCATCTTGATGCGTTGTCCTCTACCCTCAGGCTTCACATCAATCGCGCTATTTGTATTTAGCCAGATTTGCCCCCCCCCTTCTAACATCAAGGTCTCCTGCCCCCCAACGCCCGTAAAATAATCATGCCTCCAGGTATTCATCCATTGGGTAATGCAGACCGCAGATGCCAAGAGCAAGCACATTGCCATACCTGCTTTTCTTCCGTGATGGTTACGATGATGGTACAAGGGCTCCGGGGCTATCGGGCTTGCAGGTAAAGAATGAGCAACCTCCAGTGGCACGTTCAGATCAATCCATAACCGGCGTATTTCCGCGATCGCGATAGCATGGCGCTCATCTTCTTCAAGCCAAATTTCAAATTTCCGGCGCTCGGAAGAGGTGACCTCACCGGATAAGAGACGCGTCAACCAGTAAGCAGCCTCCTCAAAATGTTTTTCCGCATCGTCACTCGAAGTACCCAAAGTCATATGCGTTCAACCTATGTCTCTCACCCAATGAAATTTTTCCTTCTACCCCAGCTGAGTATAGAAAAATATTCAGACTGCTGCATGCAAATCTTGCAGCAGATCAGCCCGTTTAACGCGAAATTATGGTAAACCTCAATCACAATAACTTTTTGAAAATCACTATTTTGAAAGACCCTGCTAGTCCAAACTAGATGCACGGCTCTAAAACTGAAGCATCAGCGTTCTAGTACTAACATCAAAGGCCGCCTACATAGTTAATGGTGCAAAGGAATGGACTTCCCATTCCTTCATCGCAGAGCTATCTGTTACGATATTAACAAGCAGACGTCTAGCCAACTACGTCCAACCATTAGAATGTATACTTTTTCCGAAAAAAGACCTAATGCGTCAAGTTAAACTCGTAGTTCTCAAAATTCCTGATCGGAAAGCAGGACGCAGCTCAAATCCCAAATGAGGATAATAATCGCTTGCCTAATACTATGCAAAAACCATCGAAGATCCATTGCACCTGGGTGCCGACAGATTTTTTTGCATTAGATTATGCAAAAAAATTCTTTTGCCTGCACATTAATACAGCATACCTTTTTCACTCATATTTCTTGGGAGGGACCATGAATGTCCGCAACGGTTAACGCCTTGGATGTATTCATAGAAATACGGGACAGTATTTTTCGGATAGCCCTCCATAGAACGGGGACAATGCATGGCGCTCAAGACGTAACTCAGGATATTTGCCTTAAGGTCATGTCTCTGGCAAACGAGTTCGAGACCTACGATGACGCACGTAATTATCTAATTCGCATAGCTATTAATGCATCAATTGACGCTGTAAGATCTGAACGTCGTCGCATGAAGTTGCTGGAGGGCGCTGCCACCCTTTTCAATGGCTACAGTAGTAGCCCGGAAAATGATTGTAAGAACACCCAAATAATCATGCTGCTGGGACAAGCGCTTGATGAATTGCCACCAAAATGCCGAGATATTTTATACCTGAGTCGAATTGAAGGAATGACCCATTCCGAAATCGCAATCAAACTCAATATTTCTCGCAGCTTGGTAGAAAAGCACACTGTCCGAACCCTGTTGCACTGTCGAGAATTCCTAAAACGAATCAACGAAGAGAAAGGGGGGCACTAACCATCTCTATAACTCTCCAATCATAATTATGAAAAAATCCATCTCAACCGTGCAGCCTGCATAATTAGTTCGCCAAACGCATGCAGGTCTTTTAATTAAAACCACAAGAAGTAAAACAAGTAACACTCCACCCGAAAAACAGATGCCTAAATAGATAGCCCATCACAAAATCAAACCAGCCACTAAAGCTCATTATTGCAACGCTCAAATTTAAGCTGCACTTTATTTACCAATAAACTATATTTACAGACTAAGCATAACCCTCCCAATCATATAAACTCACCTGCTATTACAGTGGATTTATAGCCCACCCGCCGTATTGATCAAGCTCCAACATACTATTGTGGAAGCGAATAATTGACGGACGATGTCCGACGCTGATGTACGTGGCGCCTATCTCTGACATCAGCGAATAGAGAACTTCCTCCGTCAAAACGTCTACTGCACTCGTGGACTCATCAAGAAATAAGTATTGCGGTTTATTGATCAGCACGCGTGCGAATGCAATCCTCTGCTGCTCACCTAGTGAAAGAACTTTTCCCCAATCCCGAACCGAACTAAGCCCTCCGCTTTTCTTAATCAATTTTGGCAAACAAACTTTCGTAAGAGCTGCTGCTATTTCCTCGTCAGTGACGTGGCTCTGTTCGATTATCAACGCTGCTCCTTTTCGAGGATAAAGTAACTGCTCTCGCAGACTGCCCAAAATCATGTAAGGTTTCTGAGGAAGAAAAAAACAGCGCTCTTTAACAGGCATACCGATGTCACCAGTGCCTCTATCCCACAGCCCTGCCATCGCACGAAGAAGCGAACTCTTGCCAACGCCGGTAGGACCACAGATAACGAGATTATGACCTGGGGGAACGCTAAGGTTGAGATTCTCCACTAGATGCTGCTCGCCACCGGGGGTCATTAGGCTTAAAGCGCGAATATAAATTTCATCGGCTTGAAAAATTTTAATAGTGTCGAGGGCAAGGTTCTTGCGTTCGTCATCAAGCGCATTAAAGCGCTCTATGATCTGAGCAAGACGTACTGCGTTCGGCGCCATTTTGGCAAAATCGGGTATGGTCTGTGACAAAACGGTGAGCGCATATAACATTTGTGCCGCGGCCGTGGTAGCCATTGCAATGGCGCCATATTCGATCTTATCTTCGAAGAAAAGCGGAGCGATTAAGAAAAAAGGAGCTAAACTCCATATCTGTCCCATACCGTAGTTTACAGCTGAAACTTTCAAGTTATAATTAAGAACATCGAGATCAGATCTGACAGCCACCTTTAGCCTAGAACTAATTTGATCATACTCCGCGGCCTCACCACGATAAAAACCAATAGTTTCTGAATTATCCCTAACATGTAAAAGGCCATAGCGTAAATCGGCTTCAGCTACAGTGCTAATGAAGTTCAAACGAATCAAAGGCGTATATATAGCTAGCATTACTAGCGTAGAAATGATGGCGTAAACAACCACATAACCCATCATGGCAGAGCTTATGGAGGCGATTATGAATCCGCCGGTTACTAATGAAAATACTTGAGAGATCATTTTTTGAGGAATAAGTGACAAAGCGCTCACGAAGGGTCCTATATCTTCCTGTATCCTTTGATCCGGATTATCAAGATCCTCCTTTAAAGATATATCATAATAGGTACGGTTTTTTAGGTACCGTTCTACTATCCAATTCGTTAACCATTCACGCCACCTAACATTAAGCCGGTTAGAAAAATAGAAAAGAATTGATGTGGTCAACCAAAGTGCCGCGCCGGCTGCCGTTACAACCCAGAATAACTTTGTATACTCATCTCGATTTTTCGCGACCAGAGCGTTGGTCATGTCAGCCGTCAGCATCGTAACGTGGTAAAAAATTATCGAGAGAACAGGAGTTGTAGCTAATAGAACGCCCCCAACAAACCACCAACGCATATTTGCTCGGGACTGCCAAAACGGTTTAATCAAGCGCCACACACGTGAAAAAAACAATCCTGATAGCTGATAGTCAGCGCGCTCCACAGAAAGATTTTTAGCGTCGCTCATGATGGGTTTCCGCTGTTGAAAAATCTAAAATAGCCATATTATCACCAACAATCCATTCGTAGATAATCATTATCCGACCAATCAGCTCAAACCTTAAAGGCAACTCTTCAAATCGGAGGTTATCGAAATCTCGATACAGACTCTGTGATTTTTTTCTAAGTTAGAATACCTTGCCTTAGAAATTATTAGGTACTTAACCAAGACGCCCCCTGCGTAAGCACAGATCACCTAATTGTAAAAATTATAGGCACGATTACATTCGCATACCCATTTACAAGGGCGCTCTTGGGAGGTTTTGGTAAGGGCGACACGCGCGAAACTAAAGAAAGCGATTCTTCGTCTAACAGTGTATAGCCGTAGCTGTCTATAACACGTGCCTCAGAAGCGACTCCAGCTTGATCAACACGAAAGCTGACCAGAACGGTATCCTCCATATGACTACGAAGAGCAAATGGAGGATATTTTTTCTCGGCCTGAAGTTTAGACAATACAATAGAATTCCAATTGCGCAATGCACTTGCGGAGCTAGTACTTTCCGCCCCTTCTTCCGGCGCCTTATTTGCTTCACTTACAGTGGTCAAACTATTCTTCTGAACCTGCGTGGCCTGTTCAACATCGTCTTTATTCCGTTTGATCGTCTTATTCTTTTTTTCAGATTTGTCTGATGATTTCGATTCTATCCTCTTAGGCTTCGGTATAGCCTTTTGCTTAACCTGCTGTCCAGACGCAACCTTTACCTGAGCATCCGGTATTTTAGAAACAACATGATGCTCGATACCTGCTGTTCTGGGGTCGGTAGACGGTGAGGATTTGCTAGTTGAGGAGTTGACAGTGCTGACGACATTTAAAGACTCTATCTGGGGCGCAAGCTCAACGACTATTGGTGCTGCTTTTGGCGAGAGTAGTAATTTGACATCCGTTTTTTTTTCATGGTTCATAAGGAAAAAGTAAAAAAGAAAGACATGAAATGCGATCGCTATGATTACCCCTGCAAACGAGCGAAACATCGAGTATCTATTTTTTTCAGTATGCCAAACTCTACTCATTTTTCACTTCCAAAGTTACTAACGCCACATTCGACACTCCGGCTTTTTGAATATTTTCCATAAGCTCGATAATTTCGCCATAACTGACATTTTTATCAGCACGCAAAAATACTGGCGTATTTTTTTTGCCTCCAACCTCGTTTGTAAGCGCTGCGACAAACTCGTTGGCCGACGCCACTTTATTATTCATTATATAAATGTTTCCACCGTTTTTTAGAGTTACAGTAAGAGGCGAAATAGTCTCTGGCTGACGTTGCCTTTCAATGGCAGGTAACTGCACCTCGATATTTGTTGTAGATAGCGGCGCGACGACCATAAATATGACGAGTAAAACTAGCATTACGTCAATGAACGGGGTTACATTGATCTCACTCATAGCTGGTAGATGCTGAGCGTCAAAGCGTGAAGTTTTAGAAATAAATTTCATATACTTTACTCTACAATTTATCACTATTTTCAGCAAAGTCGCTGATAGCCGTGGAGACTTCATGCAACAAAATCTGATAATCGTTAAGAAGACGAGAGGTAAGGTTATAAAAAATCAGAGCCGGTATAGCCACAGCCAAACCAAGCGCAGTAGCATATAATGATTCTGCGATACTCGGCGCGATCAAATTTAGGTTGGTGACATTTGATTGAGCTAACGATAAGAAACTATGCATAATCCCCCACACCGTACCAAACAAACCGACAAATGGAGCCACAGCACTAACTGTCGCTAATATGCCAATTCCTTTGCTCAAATTTCTTACGTTTTGGGATTCAAAAAAGAACAGTCGGGAACTAACTCGATCCTTGATCTTTTCATCCGTACTTCCTGGGGATATGTTATGCATCTCATAAAAAACACCTGATAATATATTTTGTGACGTTAGGCCAAGTTTTGAAATAGCAATATCATCTAACGAGCGGGAGTCTGAGACAATAGACAAGTCAGAAACAAGTTTATTTCTTGAAATCCATATGCAGATACTTTTTACTATAAATATCGCCCAGCATGTTATGGAGAAAAATGCCAAGGTCAGCATCACACCACGCCCCACTGAATCAGCCTGCGTATAAAGCAACCATGGTGAAATTTCGCCTGATGGAGTGATGGGAAGTACTTTTGTAACAAGCTTATTTGCGTCTTCGGCAGAAAAGCAAAGCGCTGGCTGAAGTATGGCGTATGATGAAAAAAAATTTACAAATGCCTCTTTTGATTTTTTTGATTTATTCATACTTTCTTACACCTCTAAAAAATCAAGTTAAATTAGATATACTTTAAACGCTGAGCTGAATTTTTGACGATTTAACAGGTGAGATAATCCACCCACCGTCCTCATCAAGCTCCAGCACATTTTTGTGGAACGAAATGATCGAGGGACGGTGCCCCACGCTCACAAATGTTACTTCGATATCGACTAGAATCGAATAGAGAAGATTTTCCGTTGCAATGTCTACAGCGCTGGTAGACTCGTCAAGAAATACGTAGCTTGGCCTATTGACCAACACTCGAGCGAATGCAATTCTTTGTTGTTCCCCCAAAGAAAATACTTTGCTCCAGTCCCGGACCTCATCAAGTCCTCCGCTTTTTTCGATCAGGTTAGGTAAGCTTACTTTTTTCAGAATTACAGCAAGGTCTTCGTCAGTTGGTAACAGCTGATCAGTACCCGTCCTTGACAGTCTTCTGGGATAAAGCAACTGGTCTCGCAGATTACCGAGGATCATGTATGGTTTTTGCGGCAGAAAGAAACATTGGTTTCTTTCAGGCATCTTTATTTCACCCACACCTCTATCCCACAATCCTGCTAGAGCTCGCAGAAGTGAGCTTTTGCCCACACCTGTAGGACCACAAATTAGAAGATTCTCACGTGGAGCTATTTTCAGAGATAGGTTTTTAACTAGCCGCTGTTCGCCTCCAGGCGTGTCAAGGTAGATAAGATTGATTTCAACGCAATTAAAAGTAATCCTTGTTAACCTGTCGCGGCCGGTATTCATACGATTATCATCAAGCGCATCGAACCGCTCAACGATTTGGGCCAAACGCACCGCGTTGGGTGCTATTTGAACAAAATCAGGTATGCTTTTAGATAAAGTTGTAAGCGCGCTTAGCATTTGTCCTGCAGCGGTAGTGGCCATGGCGATTGCGCCATATTCAATTTGTCCTTGGAAAAACAGAGGTACAATCAGAAAAAATGGAGTCACTTGCCATATTTCAAACATGCCGTGATTTATTATCGAAACTTTCAAACTATAATCAAGAACAGCCAAGTCCGTATACACAGCAGTTCGCAGGCGAGAACTTATTTGATGATACTCAGCAGACTCTCCACGATAAAATCCGATAACTTCAGCATGATCTCTAACATGCAAGATACCATAGCGCAAGTCAGCTTCAGCGACTGTATGGGCGAAACTCAGCCGTATCATCGGCGTGTACAATACCAACATGACAATCGTAGAAAGAGTCGCATAGATGACAACATACACCATCATCGTCGGATTAATGGACGCGATAATTATCCCTCCGGTGATCAAAGAAAATAACTGGGAAACGATGTCCTGAGGTATTTGAGAGATACCACGCACAAAAGGAGCTACATCTGCCTGAATCCTCTGATCCGGGTTGTCGAGATCCTCTCTTAGAGCAATATCATAATACGTACGATTTGAAAGATAACGTGCAACCAACCAATCTGTTAACCATTCTCGCCACCGAACATTAAGTCGATTGGATAGATACTGGAGCGAAGTTTTTGTTAGCCAAACTGAAACGCTAATTATAGCTACCAGCCAAAAAAGACGCGCGTATTCTTCGCGCTGCCTAGCAACAATAGCGTTCGTCATTTCGGCAGTCAGCATTGCAACCTTATACCCCATGAGTGCCAACAAAGGAGTCGTGGCGAGCAATAAGAAACCAATAACCCACCACCGTCTATTGTTGGCACGCGTGTGCCAGAAGGGCTTTGTCAGGCGCCATATTCGGGAGAAAAACATTCGAGACAGCTGGTAATCAGCACTTACAGCGCGAAGCTTTTTTGCGTCATTCATCATAAAGGCATCACCACAGCATCGCATTGGACAAAGCACATCTGAAAACCTACCGATTCGTTCACACATTGTAAGAACGACTGTCACGTCCAAAAACCTCAAGGACATCGCAACATCCCCCTAGCACATTGCTTTCGCTACCGAATCGATAATCATGAAACAAGGTTATCGAGGGCGTCAGATTCGTTGGACACGAACCTAAGTCCCACTCATTTTGAGATGAGATGCGGTTTTTGATTCTTTCAGTCGTTCTATAAGAAGGAAATATCTCTGAAATACTTTATTTGAGCGCACACGTATGAAAAATATTTCAATTTCGACGCTATCTTTTTTAATGCTGACTAGTGGCTACGCCAGTTCGATCTTAGCTAGTGACATAGCTAGATCAGCAACGCCCTCCCAGTATTCCTTAGGAGAGGGTAATCTGGGAGACGCTTTGGTTGATATTGCGAATATGAACAGTCTTCAACTTGTTGTGTCGAGTCAGCTTACTCAAGGACGAAGGACAGCAGGCCTACACGGAAATTATTCTCTAGACGAAGCACTGACAGAGTTGCTGTCGGGATCGGGTCTCGGATACTCAATTTTGCCCGAAGTCAAAGTAATTAGAATCTACCCGCTTCCAGAAGAAACTAAAAACAATATAGGCGCAGTGAACATTCAGGGGTCGTTGCAGACTCAAAATACGGGCATCAACGGAAGCACGGATGTCACGGCTACCGAAGGCTCTCAAAGTTACGGCACCACAGATATATCAATCGGAGGTAAGTCTCCGCAACCCTTAAAAGAAGTTACTCAAAGCGTAAGCGTTTTGACCAAGCAACAAGTTAATGATCAAAATATCACCAATCTAGATATGGCAATGAAGATGCTGCCGGGCATAACTACAACTCAAAGTGGATCGAATAACCAAAGCTACTATTCCCGGGGATGGCAGATTGGCTCTGTCTCCGTGGATGGAGCACCTCCCATCAGCATTGTGAATTCTAACTTTTCTGATAAAACAAGTAATAGCTCAGACTTTGATATTTCGATGTATGACCATGTTGAATTGCTGCGTGGAAGCGATAGCTTGAATTCACTTGGCAGCAGTAACCCCAGCGGGACCATAAATATGGTGCGCAAAAGACCGCTCGATCATAACCAAACTACAATACAAACTAATGTGGGGTCATGGAGCAATTACCGTACCTCATTAGATGTCACCGGACCGCTCGGGCTAGAAAATAAGCTACGCGCGCGCACGGTAGTGACTGGGCAGAACAATGACTACTTCTACGATACTGCTAACCAAAAAAAGCGACTTTTTTATGGCGTTCTCGAATATGACCTAACGCCTAGCACCGTAGTACGTGTGGGCGCCAGCAATGAGAACACGGAAGGTGTGCCCTGGGTATATGGTCTTCCGAGGAATGAGGATGCCTCCAACCCATCCCTTCCGCGTTCTACCAGTTATGCTTTGCCCTGGAGTAGTTTCAAAGTAGATACCGACAATCAGTTTCTGCAAATAGATCAGAAATTCAATGAGAATTGGAATCTTTCGGGACTTATCAACCGCCAATCGCAAAATCAATCTGCCTATACAGGCGCACTTTATGGGCCTCTATCTCTCAGTGGGAAACAATCGCAGTATGTACTTTCTTCAGGAAGTGAATCGGGTAGTACACTTTGGCTTAGTAATCTGAACTTGGATGGCCGATTTAACATCTTTACACTACCACAACATATCAGTTTGGGAGGCAGTTATTCAAGGAGCAACTATCAGGGCCGGACCGATAGCGCACAAAACACGTTTTCCAGCAATCAGACCTTGCTTGAACAGCCAGAGCCTGTTTGGCGGAGGGGTAGAAGTATGGCCTCTCAATTTATCCAATCGAGTGTGATTGGTAAAATTGACTCTGTATTTTTTCCGTTTCTACCTGCATTACACTTCCAGTCTGCGTTGCGCTGGGATGAATTTGAGTATACTAATAAAAGTAATGCCATATGGAACAATAAACAGATTCGATTTTCGGTACCCACGTACGGTCTGCGATATGACTTGACGGATGCAGTTTCAGTTTATGCTAGTGATTCTGACATTTACCAATTTCAACCTTTTTATCCAACTTCGGACAACAAACCGCTACCTCCCATGACTGGCAGCACGCGAGAAGTAGGAGTCAGGTACCAACAAGGCAGTTTGAATGCCTCATTAGCTTTTTACAAATCCGAACGAAAGAACATGTCGAATCCGGACTACAACGCCCAAACGTGCGGACTTGACAATAATGAGTTTTGCTATATTACCGGTGGAGCTCAATCCAGCAAAGGTGTCGACCTAGAGATATCAGGTGAGCCTAAGCCGTGGTGGTCAATAAATTTTGGTTATACATTTAATATTAATACTCTGACTAGCTTCTATGACAGCAATGAAAAATCTCCACTGAGTACATTCACCCCTAAACACCAACTCAAACTATGGAACAACTTCAATCTTTCAGGAAATGAATGGCTTAAAAAAATGCAGCTCGGGTTAGGTGTGGTCGCACAAACTAAAACGTCAGTTGCATCAAAAATCTGTAATTCGTCAACTGGACTGTGCAATCAGCTCGTAGCGGAGCAAGATTTCTATAGCATTTTTTCGTCACGCCTAGGTTATAAGATCGATAAAAATTGGAGCACAGCACTTAATATAAACAACATCTTTGATCGGACGTACTATTCCAGCTTAGGTACCCGAGACGCTGGTAACTGGTATGGTGAACCGCGTAACTTTACCGTCAGCCTGGAAGGGAAATTCTGATCATTGCTAAGAACAAGTTAAAATAATTCAAGACAGGAGCAAAGCGCGTTATGCAAGATATACATTCTCTGACCAGCACAGACGTAAACATTGAACTCGAAAGCCATGTTTTCACATTGTCGAATGGCTTGACCTTAGTTATACACCCCAATTCGAACGCGTCTGTAATTGCCGTGAACATTACTTATAAGGTCGGTTCGAAAGATGAACCTCATGACAAAACAGGAATTGCCCATTTTTGTGAGCATCTTATGTTCGGTGGCACATCGGCCTTCCCGGGATCGTTCCTTGAAACAATGCTGAATATCGGAGCAGTCGATGTTAATGGCGTGACTAACAAGGATCGTACTAATTTCCATGAAACTGTGCTTCCGGGAGCACTTGATTTTGTTTTGTTTGCCGAATCTGATCGCATGTCGTACTTCGGCCAATACCTAACATCAGACTTGTTAGAAAAGCAGCGTTCAGTGGTTATCAACGAGAAGGATGAACGTGACGGTCAACCGTTGGGGCTTATCAATGAACGTCGAAGCTTAGCAACTTTCCCCGCACATCATCCCTATGCCCATACAGTCATTGGGGATAAAAAACATTTAGAAGGCATAACGCTCGAAGACATGAAAGAATGGTTCAACACTTATTATGTGCCTTCCAATGCGATCTTGACGCTTGCAGGTTGTTTAGATGTTGCTGATATCCATCAAAAAGTCACGTTGTATTTCGGTACTATTCCAGCAGGGGAGCCACTGCCGCGACCGGCCATTGACTATCAACCGCTCAGTATTGGAAAATATGAGGTTCTGGAAGCGCGCGCGGCTCATTCGTCGGTTCATTTTACCTGGAATATTCCTCCATATGGTAACGAGTGCACCACTCAACTCTCAATCCTAGCAACACTTCTAGCCGATGGAAACGAAGCTTACCTGCATAAAAGAATGGTGGTTGAGCAAAAGTTGGCTAGTCAGGTAAATGCTTATGTTGACTCTGGCATTCTATGCAGTCAGTTCACTGTCGCGGCAGTCGCGACAACGGGTGTTTCATTGGCCACTCTAGAAGCGTCGCTTCTCAGCATTATTGAGGAACTAAAATCCAACGGCTTAGACGGGAAACTACTTGATAAAGTCCGAGCTTCATCTCTTTCCGACTTCACATGGGGTCGGGAAAACATGACGGGGATTGCCGACATGCTAGCCTCGTATACATTTACAAACGGCCATCCGATGGCGTATAAAAATTTTTTTGACACTCTGTTTTCCCTCGATGGTGTAGCGTTCAGCGAACTGGCCACTCAATGGCTTACTGAACATAGATACACGATGCACGTTGTCCCGTTTGCGGCATTAACAATTCTATCCGATCGAGTTGAGAATCGTGAAATTCCTGACATCGTTCAGACACAAAAACCCCAGTTTCCATGTTCATACTCGTCGATATTAACGAACGGGATCAAACTGAGTCAAATCCAGCTTAGTTCATTGCCGGGCACATTGATTAGAATTGTCATTCCTATTGGAACCTCTCATGACGTACCTGAAACTGAAGGACTTACGGCGCTGACTTGCCGACTACTATTGAGTGAATCGGAGGCAAGAGGCTCTATTCAGGCATTACAGAAGATAGGTGCTAGCTTTACAATTGAGTCTAGATCGAGCTCAACTGCGATCACATTAAAAACTTTATCCGCAAGTTACCATAGGGCGTTAAATATTTTCTTAGATCATATCCTGAATTCTACGATACCTATCCATGAGTTCGAAAGAAAAAGGACTAAAAGCATACTGGATATCGCATCCCAGCTTACATCACACAACGGAATTATACAGTTCTTGCTACCCCACTTCGCTTATCCTGAAGATCACCCTTATCACAGCTACAATAATGGACGAGGAACTCCGAGATCGTTAAAAAAAATAACTTATGAACAGGTTGTCAAACACAGACACTTATTAACACACAGCCAGGGAATTAAAATATTAGCAATAAGTGATTGGGATTTGGACTATGTGAGGAGCAGCATTAATCTTTACACATCCAAATGGGTAATTCAATCTCAAGGCACCCGAACACACTCTCGTCAAAGCATAGGTAAAACTCGGCCAGGCCGTGCACTTATTATAGATAAGCCCGGCTCGAATCAATCAACTATAGTTGCAGCGAGTGTGATACCTGCTTTTGACGAAAAGTTTCATGCCTCATACAACATTTTGACCACCATATTCGCAACCGGCTTCAACTCTCGTCTTAATATGCGGCTTCGTGAAGAGCTCAACTGGACCTACGGCGTACAAGGATTTACCACTTCAGATCCTGGATCACGCATGCACGTAATAAAAACCACGGTACAAAAAGACAAAATGCTCGATACTATTCGTGAAATCCAAAACTCTTTCGATGAGTTAGTCCATAGCCATCCTATAACAAAGGAGGAACTCGATAAACGTTTAATCAGTGAGAGGTTGCGAATGAGCGCTGCTGCGTCGAATAGCTCGCATTTAATGAACAACCTAAGTTTTGTAGAGGAAAATAATCTATCTGCAGATTATTGGTCACGTTATCTTGACGTAATGGCTAGGCTAAAAACTGAAGACCTAAGAAGATTGGCTAAAAATTATTTTAGTCTTGACTCGGTAAACTGGATCATTATTGGGGACACTCAAAACATAGAGACCGACCTTCGGCTTACCATTCCCGCGGATTCGATTTTTCTGCAGGCTAACGATATAATATAAATCTCACGCGAAGACATTAGCAGCTTTCTTATTTTTACAATTAGAATAGCCGATTTCGCCGAACATCTATCGGTGCAAGCACCGTAGTCGGCCTTGGCTTAGTTCGACTGTTTGTCGTAAGCCACTCTCCGCGAGCTGTCTATACGGTTTCAGGTGTAGTGGTTAACTAATCCCGGGCACGATGTTAATTTTTTTCTTGGCATGCGCTGGTGCCAACCCACCGGTCGCGGTAGGAATGGCAGTCACCTGCCACCCCCCGCACAGATCCGTACATGCAGAATTACCGCATACGGCTCCTGCCTTGGGTTTTGACGCCGAAGCGCGTTATGGGATAAGGATGCATTGGTAGTTCCCGTGGATAGGGTATGAACAAACGGGCCAGCGCAATCATGCGCTCCCAATTTAACCGGTGCCGCTGACTACGTCGTTTAAGAGCATGCCTCCACGCCCCGATAATTTCACAGCGAAAAGCATCCAGTCGCCGCGTATTACCGGGAACGTGATAGTAATTGCAGTACCCTCTGAACAACCGATTCAACCACTGGCCAATCACTGGGACTGGCTCGTGCCTGCGCCTGTAAAGCTGCACTCGGATTTCCTTGAGTGTTGCCCTCATACACTTGCCGATGGTTACACGCCCAACCACGAACATACCGCTCTTGGTTTGATCACAGAAATGGGTGAACCCGAGAAAATCGAACGTTTCGGGCTTACCTTCTCCGCGCTTCTTACGATCTTCGACCGCGAACCAGCCAAACCGCAGCAAGCGTGTTTTCTCTGGATGCAAGGTCAGGTTGAACTGGGCGAGTCGAACTTTCATCGCATGGCGAAAACTCCATGCATCTTCATGTTTTTCGAACCCTAGCACGCTGTCGTCTGCGTACCGCACGGCGATCATCTCGCCCTTTGCTGTACGCTTACGCCATTGCCTGACCCATAAATCCATCACGTAGTGCAGGTAGATATTGGGGTCGCGGTAGGAATGGCAGTCACCTGCCACCCCCCGCACAGATCCGTACGTGCGGAATTACCGCATACGGCTCCTGCCTTGGGTTTTGACGCCGAAGCGGGTTATGGGATGCGGATGCATTGGTAGCTCTCTTGGATAGGGTATGAATAGCCGGGCCAATGTAGCCATGCGCTCCCAGTTCAGACGGTGGCGCTGACTTCGCCGTTTAAGAGCATGCCTCCACGCACCGATCACTTCACGGCGAAAGGCATCCAGTCGCCGTGTGTTACCGGGTACGTGATAGTAGTTGCAGTAACCTTTAAACAGACGGCTCAACCATTGTCCGATTACCGGGACGGGCTCATGCCTGCGCTTGTGTAACTGCGCCCGTATCTCCCTGATTGTCGTTCTCATGCGCTTGGCGATGGTCACGCGTCTAACCACAAACATCCCGTTCTTGGTTTTGTCACAGATATGCGTGAACCCGAGAAAATCGAAAGTTTCCGGTTTTCCTTCCCTGCGCTTCTTGTGATCTTCGATCGCGAACCAGCCAAACCGTAGCAAACGTGTTTTCTCTGGACGCAGTGTCAGGTTGAACTGGGCTAGTCGAGCCTCCAACGCCTGGCGAAAACTCCATGCATCTTCATGCTTTTCAAATCCAAGCACACTGTCGTCTGCGTATCGCACAGCAATCATCTGACCTCGTGCAGTACGCTCGCGCCATTGCCTGATCCACAAGTCCATCACGTAGTGCAGGTAGATGTTGGCAAGCAACGGTGAAATGGGCGCGCCTTGCGGCGTACCCTGCTTCGCAGGAATGCGCTTTCCATTTTCGAGAACACCTGTGCGCAGCCATCGAACTATCAGCGCTAACATTCGCCTATCCGCAATTCGGTGTTGCAGAAAGCACATCATCCATTCGTGATCGATGGTGTCAAAGAACGCTCGAATATCCACGTCCAATATCCAACGAACACGCGAATTCTGTATTCCTACCGATAACGCATCCAATGCATCGTGTTGCCCTCGACCTGGGCGAAAACCATACGAGAGTCCGAGAAAGTTCTGCTCATAAATTGCGTTGAGCACTTGCACGACTGCGGTCTGGACGATCTTGTCTTCCAGTGCGGTTACGCCCAGCGGGCGCTCGCTACCATCTGCCTTTGGGATAAACACCCGCCGGACAGGCTGGGCGCGATAGCGGCCACTATGCACTTTGTCGTGTAAGGCTGTCAGCCTTGTGAGCAGACCTTGCTCGTACTCTCGCCACGATAGACCATCCACACCACTGGCCGCGTCTCGCTTGAGATTGTAGAAACTCTCGTGCAATAGCTCGACCGTCACGTGGTGCAGCAAGCTCGTGAACTTTACCCGGCGATCTCGCCGAGCTGCTTGACGTACAGCGAGCAACCCTGACAACGCACTTGTCCGGCTCTGCGTCCGGGATGCGGAAGGCTGTTCACTGTTCCCCTTGGCTAACTCCCTTTCCTCCATCACCTCCGCCGAGGCAAGCCCGTTGTTCGGCAACTTCTCAGGTACTACGGAGTTATCCGACTTCTCATCCGCGTAGACAGCAGGCTTTTGGCTTGTGACCTTTCCTGCCCCGTCTGGCTTGTCACGACCAGACACGGACGAGATCTCCCAGCTTCCGTACAGTTGACTTCCCAGCATGCTCAGGGTCTACGACCGCGCAGGGCGTGAAACATGGCTTGCGATTATCGTCATGCACACTGTGGCCTTCCGCTTCGCATAACAGCGTCGGCGCCCTGGACTCATGATTTCGCGGCTCAATGGCTGGCCTGCTGGTTTCCCCTGCCAACGCTTCGCCGTACACCTCACGGTGCACAACGCATGACTCGGGGTCGAGGTGTTTCGCCATAACTTCTCTCGTAGGGACTTTCACCCTTTATCAACTGCCAGCTTGGCTGGCGCACTAAGCGCTCCATAAACCCCACCGACTTCAAGATGGGTGGTGCGCTTAGCTAGGCGACACCGGCGAGCAGTTCCACGAAGAGGTGTTCGATACGCCCAAGCCTGAACTGCTCCTCGAACGCATCATCCACATTGCCTCTAACCCAGGGGAGTTGGTGGTGGATATTTTTGGAGGCAGCGGGACGACGGCAGCTGTTGCTCACAAAATGGGGCGCCGATGGGTAGTCGCGGAGCGCAATGCTCAAACGGTCTTAGACTTCATGGTTCCTCGACTGACGCACGTAGTTGATGGGACAGATCCAGGAGGGGTAACTGACACGACCTCTTGGAGCGGCGGCGGAAGCTTTGAGATGATCCACGTTGCACCACGGTTCGGAATATTGAAGGGGATTGAGAGGCCCGAATATGTTAAGCCATGGCTGGACAAACTACTCCCTGCCCGTATGTTTTCTACTGCGTCTTAAGTAAGCACTTCCTCGATGTCTGAGAGCACATGCCAATTGACTTAGGACTGAAATAACCCCGCCCAAAAGGGGGATCATTAGCAAGTTCGAATGTGTCGCGGAATCCGAATGGAAACAGATGGGGGGACAGTTATGTCCCCCGCTAATGACCAGCAAAATATGGCATAGAACTGATAAAAGCCGGCCACGAGCCGAGCGAACATAAGGTTTAAATGGCGAGAGCGAGATGGAGTAAAGGCGCACCACTGAAGCTTAAAGCGCTACCTGCCTTGGTTGGCCCCCTCAGACCAAGTGGAATCCTGGCCGATCACACCTCAGAGCCTTGCAAATGGACTTGGTATTCCAAAGAGTATTCCAGTCAAAAAATAAAAATAATTAAATATATAAAAAACAATAGGTTATGTTTCGGATTCAGATTACCCCGGCCCTTCACTCCCCAGAAAAGCAGTCACTATCCAGCTGCTTCACCTCATAAACCTGCTTAACACCAACCCCCAAATTGTTCTCAACCATCAACCGAGCCATCTCAACCCCATCGATCAGCACTACTTTGATATCCAGCCCACGCGTCGCCTCCCGGGCCCCCACGGAAAAATCCGAGGTGGTGATAAACACCCCCTTACGCGCCCGCTGCCGAGTCAGCGCACCGATAAACTTATCAATCTCGGGACGATGCACTGTATTGCTCCAGCGCTTGGCCTGCAGGTAGATCACGTCCAGCGCGAGCTTATCCTCATGGATAATCCCGTCGATGCCATCATCATTAGTAGCCTGGGTTGCCTTGCCGGCTTCCTTACGCGAGCCGCCATAGCCCATGGCCAACATCAAATCGACCACCAACTGCTCAAAGAAAATCGGACTGGCAGCCCTCACCTGTGCCAGAAGGTCTTCGGCGAGCGACTGAATAAGTGCCTGGTGAGCATCAGCCAGTTGCTCATCCGGGGTCGTCTGGGCGCGCTCCACAGCCACACCCCCCATCACGCTCAGCACCTCGGTGGTCTGGGGTTTGGCGGTATGGAAATCGGCGAACTCAGGAAACTGCTTCAGCCAAGTCACGGTGATGCGCGCAGGGCCGTTGGCCAGCGCTTGCCGACCACGGTCGTTGATTTGCACCATGCCCTTGCTCGGGATAGTCAACAACCCTGCTTTGTTCAGAATCCGACGCGCTTTTCTTTTACATCCACCTCAAGTACCGTCGCAGCGGGTCGATACAGGCAAATGGCCACAATTCATTTCGCACCCATCACCTCGACAAATGGAATTCTCGTGTGAACATTCCCCTGCGCCGCACATTTGCTCTGCTCAGCCATTCGCCCTCAGGCCTGGTCATCTGCCTGCCCCATAACCTGAGGCAGAGCTGAGCATGTCTTCCAGAGAATACCTGTACAAAAACCTTCGTCCTGAACTCGTCGCTCCCGACGCCCTAGCTGACGCGTGTGCACCGCAACGCAGCAGCGAACCGCGCTTCACCCTTGAGCGGGACGTGGTGCTCTCGGCCAGTAATCGTCAGCAACTGGATGAGGCTTTAGTCAAGATTCGCTATCACGACGTCATCTATGAGACCTGGGGTTTCGCGCAGGTCGACCCAAACGGTAGAGGCACGCTGCTCAATTTTCATGGCGCCCCAGGGACCGGCAAGACCCTCACCGCCGAAGCGTTCGCCGGCAGTATCGGCAAGCGGCTGATCAATGCCAGCATCGCTGACCTGGAAAGCAAGTTCATGGGGGACACCTCGAAGAACATCGTCAGCCTGTTTGCCGCAGCGCGCAACGAGGACGCGGTGCTGTTTCTCGATGAAGCCGATACGCTGCTCGGTCGCCGCCTATCCTCAGTGACCCAGGGCATCGACAATGAAGTCAACGCGATGCGCTCGACCCTGCTGATCGAGTTGGAGAAACACCCCGGGATCGTGATTTTCGCCAGCAACTTCGCTCGCAATTACGACTCGGCGTTCGTCAGCCGCATATCTCAGCATATTCATTTCGAGCTTCCAGGTGATGATGAACGTCGAGCGATCTGGGCCAAGCTGCTGGTCCAAGGTATCCCTCTGAGCCTGGTGCGCGAAGATCTGATTGAGGCGCTAGTACAGCCCTCTGCCGGTCTCTCTGGCCGGGAAATCCGCACCTGCCTGCGTCTGGCGTTACCCAAACCCTTGCTGGAAGGCGGCGGTGGACGGCTGACGCCTGAGCATGTGCTCGGCGCCATCGAGCAATTGCTCCTGGCACGCAATGACATACAAGTTTCTACACCTGGCGAACAGACCGGGCGTACCGATATCGCACGCAAATTGTTGGGCGTGAACTCAAGGAGTGACGGGTAATGGGCTGGTTGAGCAAGATCAAAGGTTTTGTCAGCAAAGCGGTTCAGGTGGTCAAGGAGAAGGTCGTAGAGGCGGTCAACTGGCTGGCTGACAAGGCCGAAACCTTCGTTGGTGAAGTCAAGCGTCTATACAAGGCCGCCAAGCCCTATATCTCCAAAGCCCGTATGGTACTGAGGACCATCGCGGCGAATGTGCCAATCCCTTGGGTTCAGGGCATCAGCATGGCGCTCGACAAGGCACTGGCTGTCTTGGAGCATCTGGATAACCATCCGCTTGTAGCCAAGGTCGATGCGGCGATCAAATGGGTTATCGCCCGCGCCCGCGACATCAAGCGCCATCTGCTTAACGATCAGGAAGTCAAAGAAGCCGAACAGCGTGCCGCCGACCTCGAAGCCGCGATGGAGCACGTGGATGAGACGGGACGCCAAGCGCTCGAAGGCCTGGCCATGAGCAACCGCTACGAGCTGGTTCGTGCTCGGATCAGCCGACTGGTCGAGGATGAAGCGTTCGTCAACTTCGAGCACTACCTGCGCATTCGAGCCGTGCAGAAACTGCTGCCCCTGTACGAAGAGCAGATGGAGCACGTCAAAGAAATTCACAATGTGCTGGATGAGCCGCTGTTCATCATTCAGATCGCCAGCCAGTTGATAGAAGGCCACGCCGAACTCGATGACGATGCCATGGAGCGCCTCGACGGCTTGACCACCGCTCGATTCGGCAAGCCGGTGATCCCGTTCGTGTTCGAAGAGATGATCAACGTGTGGGGCTTGGATCTAAAGCAGCATCAAGACACCTGGGAGGAGTTGGGCAAGCGCGTGTCCCGCGACCAGGTGATCGTCAAGCGCCTGAACAATTTAGCGAAGCTGGAACCACTGCCGGTCGAGGAGGCCAAGGTGCTCACCGACCTCGAAAAACTGTTGCCTACAGACGAGGCCCGTTTGGACAAACTTGCCAGCGATGTCCTCGCCAAGCGCAACTATGTCTATGCAGCCGAGGGCTTCCTGCAATTACTGGAAAATGACGAGCAGTGCCTGATCGACCAGGACCGTGAATACCTTATCGACGACGGTTTTGAGGTGGGTGAACTGCTGATTCGCTGCGCCCAAAACGGCGAGAAGTGGGAGAACCTCAAGCGTGAGGAACAATCGCTGATCATCAGCTTCGCCAACATCTTCGAAGCCGACTGCCGCAAGCGTGCCGAGCAATTCACCCAGGTTGAGGTGGCAGCGTGAGTGGCACGGTTCTGGAGTTCCTATCGCCATCGTTGGGGAACCCGTTGGAGTTGGTATTCTGCACGGTGATCATAGGTGGCATGCTGGTTTCGCTGATCACCGCCGAGGTGTTCGGCCGCGCTCCGGCATGGGAGCGCAACTGGCAAGGCGGCACGCACAAGGGCGCGCTGGACATCGAGCACGGGGCACTTGGTGAGTTGAACCAGGCAGTGGCCACTCTACCCGAACGCATCGTCGCCAATATGCCCGGGCTGCTGTTAATCGTCGGCTTGCTGGGAACCTTCCTGGGCCTGGGCATGGCCTTGGACAAAGCCTCTGGAATCCTTCAGGGAAACGCCGATTCTCTGAACGCAATGAGCGACTCGTTGGGCCAGCTCACGGGCATGATGAAAGACTTGGGTACCAAGTTCAAAACCTCGACCTGGGGGATCATCGCTTTTATCGCGCTGAAACTGTGGGACTCCGCCCGCTGGTCCGCTGAAAGCCGCCGGACCGGCTGGTGCGTCGACCGCATGAAGCGCGACATCGACAACCGCCGGGATCAGCACAAGAACGCAACCGAGCTCCGTGACCAACTCACCCGGAAGGCCCTGGCAACCGTCGGTGAGCAACTGGTACAGGCCATTGCCGGTCAGAGCCAATTGCTGGGCAATGAACTCAAGCAGCTTAAGCTGATCGAGTTGAAACGTGGACAAACCTGCGATGAGCAGTTCGCGCGCACCGCCGCCAATCTGGAGGGGCAACTGCAGCAGTTGCAACAACTCAGCGGAGCGGAAGGTTATCTCGCGGCACTGGCTCGCTACGCCGCCCACCTGCCGCGCCTGGACCTGCTTGAGGGCCAAGGAGAAACCCTGTTGGGCCTCGACGCTGGCCTCGGCCGCCTACAGGCGCAACTGGAACAGTCGAGCCAGCAGCTCACCGGGCTGGGGCAGACACTCGAACACGGCCACCAGTTGACGGAGCGCCTACAACAGACCGCTAACCTGCAATGGGAGCACGTGCGAGATGAAAGTGAGCGCCGTGAGCGCCACAGCCAAACCTTGCTGGCGACCCTGACTGAGCAGCATGGCGCGCAACTCGACGCAGACCGCGCGCAGGCGACTCATCTGCAAGAGCGGTTTGATGAGTTGGCCACACTTTCGACTAAAGGTATCGAAGCGACACAGGCAGTTGGCGCGCATACACAAGCCAGCCAGCAGAGCCTGGAGTTGTTCGTCACCGCCAGTACCAACAACCTCAATACGCTCGAGCAAGCCGGCACTACCATGGGTAAAGCCGCGAAGCAGCTGGCCCAATCCGCAAGCGCCTTGGAAGGCAGCGTATTAACCATGGAGAAGAGCGTCGGTGCGGCCATCGACAAGCTCAACGATGACTTCCATGCCCATCTGCAGACGATGCAGGGCAGTCTCGATGCCAACATCTCACGCCTGAGTGACGTAATGAACGAGCTGCAGACCGGGATGATGGATAACGTCAACCGGATGAGCCAGGACTTTACTCACAACACCACTACGATGTCGGAGAACCTGCGATCGGCTACTGACAATATTTCCGAGGCCGTAGTCCGGCTCTCTGGTGAGGTCAATGAGGTGATGGCGAGCGTGAGCCGCAACATCGAAGGGGCCAACAGGGCTCAGACCAACGCCAGCGCGATGTTCACGACGACCAACGACGAGCTCAACGGCGCCATCAGTCAGATGGAAAAAAACATGAGGACGCTGGGAGAACAGATCACTCAAGGGCTGACTGATATCTCTGAGAGTAATAGGAACATGCGAGCCACGGGCAAGAAGCTCGAACAGTTGAAAGAGCTGCCTGATAGCTTTGACAAGTTGCATGGGCATTTCCAGGAACTGCTCGCCCAAGGCACGCAAACCCTGCTAGTGCTCGAAAAACTGGCAGGTGAGCTGCGCAGCGACCCGCACCAGCGCGGCCAACTGCTCAGCGAAGCGGTGAAAAACCTGGCGCAGCTGTCCTCCCAACTCAAGACGCTGACAACCAGCACGCAGCAAGGCACGCAGCAGGCCGCCAACCTGCCCCAAGCGCTGGCGGAAAAGGTCGGGCAGCAGTTCTCCAACCACCTGCAACCCCTGCAGCAAGCGGCGGGCTCTACGGTTGCCCTGCTCCAGCAGATGGCCGATCAAGCCCAGCAGCCGCTGGCTCGCAAGCCTTCCGACGAGCCTCTGACAGCGTGAGGCGGCCATGAAAGAAAAACCCAATGAATGGGTCTCGATCTCCGACCTTATGGCTGGGGTAATGGCCGTAGTGATGCTGATGCTTGTGGTGTCGGTGCTGCAAAACAAAGCGGCCGAGGCTGCGATGGCAGTTGAGAAGCAGCAGATGGAGGCCGCTCGTCAAGAAGAGCGCAGCAAAGGCGACGCAGCCCAGCGGGCAAGCCTGAGCAAACTGCTGGCCGCTATGCAGTCGGACCTGCAGCGCACCGGCGAAACGGATCTGGTGGACATCGACATTCAGAACCGCCGTCTGACCCTCCCCGACAATGCCTTCGCTCGAGGGAGCGCCTGCATTACCCCTGCCGCCCAGGGCGCACTGACCCTGCTCAGCGCACGGGTGGCCACCTTCATCAAGGATTACGGCCAGGGACAAGTGCTGGTAGAGGGGCATACCGACAACCTGCCGGTTTCCCGCCCGGTCACCGACTATGAGCGTTTTTGCACGGTGTATGACGACAACTACACCCTGTCTGCCGCACGGGCACGCGAGGCTCGCAAGCTGCTGATTCAGGCGATTGAGCCACAGCAGGCACGGCGCGTGGTGGTTGCAGGCTACGGTGACTCACGCCCCAAACCGGGCATAGACCCCGCCAGTGCCCTCAACCGTCGAGTGGAGGTTCAACTGGTAGTGGCCACGCAGCCGCCGACGGCAAATTAGCGCAATCCAGCCCACGCTCCATATTGGCCGGCGACTCCCCTGAACCTGATTTAGACACCGAGAGGCAAGAACACGATGGCAACTACAGGAATCGATTGCGACGACGAACTCTTCGCCAGCCTGCTCAGCGCCAAGCCCGATGAAGTGGACATGTTGGTGGACATCATCACCGACTTCTCAAGAGGCCGCGCCGGTCTGGACGCGGACATCAAGAAGCAGCTGGTACAAGCCAAACACAGCTCCCGACCTGCCGGCTACGAACAACAGCAGCTCGAGCTGCTGGGACACGAACTGCAGCAATTCGGCGGACACTCGGCGATGAACCTGACGCGCCGCTTCCTGAAAAAGTCCGCTGTGCCCTATGCCGAAATCGTCAACGACGTTTTTCAGAAGCTCAATGGCAGCGATGCAGCGAGCCGCTCCGTCGCCGACAAGGAACGTCAGATCGCCTTGGCGCTGTTCGGTGCCGGTTGGCGTGAGTTGGCGCCCGAAGATCGCTTTGAGCGCGCCACCAGTACCAAGGTGCTGGCCGGGCTGTTCAACCTCAAGGACGCGCTCTCAGTCAGTTCTGGCACTGCAGTCGGTCTGTCGGCGGCAAGCAGCGCGGCGTTGTTCACTGTGGCAACTACGGGGTTTCGCCTGAACCCCATAGGCGCCGTCGCCACGTTAGGCTTCGGCCTGCATAGCAGCATTGCCGAAGCCTACCGGGTGACCGTGCCATTTGTGGCCCAGATGGGCTGGATTCGCCTGCGCCACGAAGCGCCTGTGACATGCTCACCTGCTACGACCACTGTCGCCCCCGACTCCACGCCGGGCGCTTCGGAGCTGGTCGTGCAGAACGGCCAAGGCGAAACACTGCTGAAACTCAACGTGCTGCAGCGACCACCTGCAGGCGTACATCGTGCGCTACCCACCGACCAGATCAACGCGCTCAGCCCGTTGCTGGCCAATGTACCGGGGCTTGCCGCGCTAGGAGAGATGTCCAGGGGCAACTATGTAGTGTGTAGCCTGCCCTTCGAGACACTGACCAAAAACGCCAACAATGATGGCAGCGTCAGAGCTTTCGTGCGTACCGGTAGCAAGATCAGCGAGCAGGCCAGCCTGTCATTGCCTGAAGACCTGCAGAATGTACTGCTCAGCGGCGCGGTGTGGAACGCGGTGTCCTCAGCCGTGGGGCAGAAGCACTTGCACGATATCAACGAAAAGCTGAACGCCATTAAACGCCAACTCGACAGCGTGCTGCACGAACTGGACGAAGCCCGCTGGGAATCGCTCGCCGGAATGGTCGACTATACCCAGGACCTGCTCGACCACTACGCGCAAGACGGCATTAGTCACTACGCTGTGCAGACCCTCGAAAGCCAGCACAGCCAGATCACGGCTCTGAGGCAATTCTTCGACCGCAAAATGAAAGAAGAGCTGGACGTCGCCCAGGCTATCGAGGCCGACAAGCTGTTCGGGGCAGACAGTGCCCGCCAAGCGCTGAAAGGCAGCCTGACGAAGATGGAAAGTTGGGTGAGTGGATACTTGCAAGCTACTCAGTTGCAGGTTGTGAGCAGCGCCTTGCGCTATATGGCTGATCCGCAGCAACGTCACTGCAGCGCTGCAGCCAAGGTACTTGAAAGTCTGGGGCCGCTCGACGCTATCGCCAGCCAGAGTCGCAGTGTGTACAGCTCGCAGATGGAACTGACCAGCTCACGCGTCTTCAGTCTCGACGCCTCGCTAAGCCAAAACTTCACGACGCAATTGGACAGCGTTGCCGGTACGCTGGCGCAGGGTCCATTCGACACCCGCCAGTTGCACCAATCGCTATTCAATCAAGGTGAACACCAGGTGTTGCTGCGTTATCAAGATGGCCAAATCGCCGAGGCGCAGTTGCTCGAGCGGGCGATCTGATCAAGGGTTGCCAGCAGACAGAGGCCCGCCAAATTAACATCTAAAGACGTCCACGGACGTCTTACTTATTACAACCCCCTTTCAACCTTAATCATTCTCAACATCCAAACTAGCAAGTTAGCGAACTATCAATTCCACCCCATCAACTGGATAGACAAACACAAACCACCCATTGCTTTAACGATAAACCCCCTCGTTATTTTTTTTCAAATGCCCTTCAAATACCACACCCATGCTAATGTCATTACGACACCAGTGCCGCTTCAACTGGCCCGGGTGGTTATTCGTTGCTCCCACACTACCTTTACTACCAAAGTCTTATAACAACATCTGTGGGGTCACCAGTATCCGAGGCGCGCGCATCCTCTTCTAGACGCGTAATAAGAAGTCCATCAGCAGAGGCATACCATTTTGAAGGGCAATGAACTCAAGGATCGAGCACCCGGCGAGGCAAAGCCATTTTGGCGGGATCGCATGGAGGCCCCCTGCACCCAGGAGTGCGATGTTCAACCCGCCTCTGACCCGGCAGAACCGGCCACCTTGACGCCGCCAACATCCATGAAAGACGAACTGATTGCCGCGCAGGTGATCTGTGGCCGCGCCAAGTCAGCGGTGGTCGAAATGTTCGGCCATGCCCGCATGGGCCGGGCGCTGGAGTTGGAGCATATCGGCGCGCTGGTCGACGATATTTCAAGCTCCATCGCACGCCATCCCAATGCCTTTATCAGCCTGGCACGCCTGAAAAGTATCGACGACTACACCTACATGCATTCGGTCGCCGTGTGTGCGTTGATGATCGCACTGGGCAATCAGATGGGCCTGTCCACCGCCCTGATTCACAATGTAGGGCTGGCCGGGTTGCTGCACGATATCGGCAAAATGGCGATTCCCGGCGCCATCCTCAATAAGCCTGGTCGCTTGAGCAATGACGAATTACAGGTGGTGCGAACCCATCCGCTTGAAGGTGAAAAAACACTATTGGCCACTGCGCAGATGTGCGAGATGGTCGTGGATGTGTGCCTGCATCACCACGAGAAAATCGACGGCACCGGCTATCCCCATCAGTTGTCCGGTGACCAGATCAGCCTTGTTGCGCGGATGGCCGCGGTCTGCGATGTCTACGACGCAATTACCTCGGACCGTTCGTATAACCAGGCCTGGGACCCTGCCGTCGCTATCCAGCAAATGTCGACATGGGAAGGGCATTTTGACGATGACGTATTCCGCGCGTTTTTAAAATCCGTGGGTATTTATCCCGTCGGTTCTATCGTGCAATTGCAAAGCGGCGGTATCGGTGTGGTGATAGAACAACATGCCGACTCATTATTGACGCCAAAAATAAAAGTGTTTTTCCTGCCGGCGTTAAATATCTATATCCCCCACCAAATAATAGACCTGAGCACCCCTAACCAACCCGATCGTATTATTGCGCGGGTGCCGCCGCAACGTTATGGTTTCAAAAATATCGAGCGTTTATGGCTCGACGACGATGCACCCAAAGCGCATTAAGCAATATACAGCGCTGTACAGCATGCCAATGCCAAAGCAGCCGATGACCCGATAAGTCGTGCGAATACAAAGACACTGGAATGTCGACATCCGATTATTTTGGCTTTATGAGCGTGGGCGGGAACATCATGAAATTCAAATCATTGCAGACTCGTATTTGCTTTACGGCCGGACTCTGCCTGTTTATTTCTCAGGTTTGAGTGGGTTAACTGGGGATTGGAAGGCGCCGGGACGGCGCTTCAGAATTTTCCTTCAAGATGTCGCGCCACTGGTGAACTGGCGCGCATTGACCGACACGGATAGCCTTCCCCGGTCGCTGCAAAATCAGCGACCGGGTTTAGCAGCTCGGTTAATATCAAGGCCTGCAAAGCCACCCTGCGCTCCAACGATGCCAATGGCGTCGACTGGTTCGCGTTATGGCGGCTGTGCGTGGGGCACTTTCGGGTGCGCTGGGTTCCTTGATTCCTGGTCTGCTAACCCGCGTACAGTCGCCACCCTTTTCGTTTAGCAGCGATGTCTGGCGACTCCATCAATCAAGGAGTTTCAGCCATGAAAAAGATCACACCAAATCCGCCTTCAGCCACCCTCTTCTCCGTCGCACCGGATGTCCCGCTCGAAACCCTGCTGGTCCAAACCAGCGAAACCCTCGCCTCCCTGAACGCAATGACCACCGACCTGGCCTTCGAACTCGACGGCGCACACCGTCACAAACTACTGGGGACTCAGCAACTGATCGTGTTGAGCGAGCTGCTGATCAACCGCATTCTGGACACCCAGTCATTCACTGACACCCAAGCTCTTCACCCCTAAAACCCCCAGGGGGCGAGACGCCGCAACCCCCTCCCCCCCTTGGAGTCCACCCGACTTCCCATTACCCTGAGCGCCCCATCAGACAACCGGAAGTCAGATACCCGTGTTCAAGCCCTTCGCTGTCATCGCGCTCGCCTGCGCGCCCTTGCTCGCCAACGCTGCCGACCTGGCCGGCGTCTGGACCGGCACCCTGGGTAAATCCGCCATTACCGCCTGTTTCAACGGCGCTGACGGGGAGCATGGCAGTTATTACTACCAGCGCATCCTCACGCCGATTCAATTGACCCAGGCCAGCGACAACGCGCCGTGGGCCGAAGAAGGCAATACCGGGTTCTGGACGCTGGACAATCGCCCCGGCGATACGCTGGCGGGCGTTTGGAGCAAAACGAAAGGCGGCAAGCCATTGCCGATCACCTTGCAACGTGTCGGCACGCCAAGCGACGGCTGCGGCAGTGATGCCTACAACGCGCCTCTGGAGGCGGCGCCGCTGCCGGTCAAGACGGAGAAAAAATCCTTCGCCGATCACCGCTATGTGCTCAAGACCCAAGGTGCCCGCGTCACGCTCAAGCTTGAGGGAGATAGCGCGCCAGTGCAGAAAATCAATCAGCAACTCGCGGCGCTGGCCATCAATGACGACGATCAAGTCGACTACTTGCGCGAACGTCGCGAGTACCTGGGCCGAAACGGCTCGGCCCTCACCAGTGAAATCACGGTTGAGCCGACGTATTGGTCGTCGCAGTGGATCACCGTGAAGTTCTACCGCTGGACCGCAGGCATGGGTGCCCGGGGCATCAGTTGGGGGCTGCATTCCTGGAACGTGCAGACGGGCGAGTCGGTTGATCCCTGGACCTGGCTGGGCGGGCATCAGCGATGGTATGACGCCTATTCCGGCGAAGTGACGCTGCCGGCCTCATTCAAGACGTGGCTGGCCAAGCAAACCAGCACCGATGAGGGATGCCCGGCGGTCACCAGCTATTCCACGTTCGACCTGAGTTTCAACACCCAGGGCATGCAGCTCTCGACACGCGCCAACGGCGACGGGTGCGACAACGAATTGACCTTTACCTGGGAGCAACTGGAACCGGTATTGACCGCCCAGGGTAAAGCGGCGCTGCCCAGCTTGAAGGCGCCGTGAAGACCTGAATAACAAAAAAACCAGCACTCGTTCACGAAACGTTCAGAAACACCCACAGATACTAACCGACTGCCACGGCCGCTCCCCCGAGCGGCCCACTGCCTCGGTAGCCACACCCCATGACACGCCCCGTCTCCCTGCTGCTCCTGCTCGCCGCTCTATTGTTCTTCTTTGCCCTGGGCAACCACGAACTGCAAGGCTCCACCGAAGCCCGGGTCGCCGGGATCGCCATGGCCATGCACCTGGACAACAACTGGGTGGTGCCGCAGTTGTTCCGCGAGCCCTTCCTGGAAAAGCCGCCCTTGAGCCTGTGGCTGGACGCTGGGGCGATACGTCTGTTTGGCGCGACCACCTGGGCCGTGCGCCTGGCGTCGGCGTTTGCCGGATTGTTCAGTGTGCTGCTGTTCTACGGGATGCTGCGCCGGTTTGGACGCCCGCAGACGCTGGCGTTCAGCGCGGCCCTGATGCTGGCGACCATGGCCAGTTACTGGAGCAACGTGCGCGGCGTGGGTGAAGATTCATTGCTCAGCCTCGGCGTGACCACGGCCCTGTTGGCGTTCTATCAGGCCGTGAGACCCGAGCGCGAAGGTCCGAATACCGGTGCATGGGCGCTGTTTACCGCCGGCATGGTGATCGCCACCCTGAGCAAGGGTGTGCTGGGCCTGGCGCTGCCGGGCATCGTGATCTTCGTGTACCTGGCCAGCACCAGTCTGATGGACAAGCGCCTGCGTCTTGGCGACTGGCTCAAACCGGCAGTGTTCACGCTGCTGGCATTGGTACCGCTGCTGATCTGGCTGGGCTTTCTGTTCCAGCGCGGCGGCATGCAGGCGGTCGGCGAAGTGTTGTGGACCAACAGCGTCGGGCGGTTCAGCGGCTCGTTCGTCGAGGCGGGGCATTACGAGCCGTTTTATTACTACATTGCCAAGCTGCCCGAGGCGTTCCTGCCGTGGAACATCCTGGTGTACCTGGGGCTGTGGCATTTCCGTAAAAGCCTGGTACGCGACCGCTATCGCCTGTTTTTCAGCGTCTGGCTGGTGGCGCAATTTACGTTGCTGACCCTGGCGTCGAGCAAACGCACGGTGTACCTGATGGCACTCACCCCCGCCGCCGCGGTGCTGGGCGCGGAATATGCGCGGGTGTTGCTGCAATGGCTGAAAGCTCGCAAACCCTCACTCTACAAACACCACAGGCCGCTGGTGGGCGGCGTGTTCACACTGGCGGTGGGTTGCTACCTGATCGCGGCGTTCTGGTTCGCGCCCAAGGCCGATGTGCGCCAGTCATTCGTACCGGTGATCAGCCAGGTACAGGCGCTCAAGGATGAAGGCAAGGAAGTCGTATTGTTTCAGCCCAATGAGCGTATCGCCGGGGCCAGCGTGTTTTACCTGCAGGCCTATCTGCCGATCCTGCAAACCGAGGCCGAGTTGCAACACTACTTGGCCGCCAAGCCCGGCAACGTTGCGTTGCTGGACCACACCAATGGGCTGGACCCTCAGGTCAAGGTGATCAAGCAGATGGCCATCAATCGCCAGCCTTACTACTTCGTCGAGCAGTAAGGCCGGCCCAGGGCATCAGTGCTTGGTGAGCTTGTCCAGGTAACCCATGGCGAACGCCGAGATCACGAAGGTCATGTGGATGATCACGTACCACATCAGGTGCTGCGGATCGACGTTCTTGGCGTCCATGAAGATGCGCAGCAAGTGGATCGACGAAATCGCCACGATGGAGGCCGCCACTTTCATCTTCAGCGACGAAGAGTCCATGGTGCCCAGCCAGTTGAGTTTCTCTTTGTTGTCATCAATATCCAGCTGCGAGACGAAGTTCTCGTAGCCGGAAATCATCACCATCACCAGCAAGCCACCGACCAGCGCCATGTCGATCAACGACAACAGCAGCAGGATCACGTCCGCCTCCAGCATGGAAAACACGTTGGGCAGCACGTGGATGATTTCCTGGAAGAATTTCAGCGCCAGGATCAGCAGGCCCAGGGACAACCCCAGATAAATGGGCGCCAGCAGCCAGCGTGAAGCGTACATCGTATTTTCAATAAAGCGTTCCATGGGGTCTCACACAGCTTGGCTAGAAATGGCGGCGAGTATACCAGCCGCTGCAAGACGCCTGTCACCACGAGAAAACTGACCTGGGCGGCATCTGTAAGAGAATTTTTCTGCTAGTGTCGAGCCCATCAACTCGGCTCGATGATGTCGGACAGGAAAAAACTCAGATGATGGATGTGCGCTCTCCCTTGGCCGGTATCGGCCTGTGTGCGGCATTGTTGATGGGTGGCGGTTGCTCTCCCAGCGATGAGCAGAAACAGTCGACCCTTGAAGAGAAAACCGCCAAATTCGAACAGTCCCTGGACAGCATTCAGGACCCCAAGCTGCGCGACGCCATCGCCGACCTCGGCGGTTCGCTGCTGTTGCTGGAGCGCGCACGGGGCAAGCTCGCCACCAAGCCCATCGAACCCGAGTACGGCGAAGATGCACTGGCCCTGCTCAAGCATTACCCCACGCCGCAAGCGCTGGTGGATACCTACATCAATGGCCTGTTCGTGCTGCGCAAAAACTCGCACTCTGACTACCTCACGGATCTGCAGCCGGTCTTCCCGTTCAACTTCAATATGCCGGACCAGTTCCCCTTCCCCCACGGGCTGGAATGGCAGTCAGTCACGTTGAGCAACAACAAAGTCATTCCCTTCCAGCCGGAATGGTCGGAAACCGACCCCGGCATCCAGTTGAGCCCCAGCAGCTCAAACCTGACCAACCCCGATGACCTGACGGTGACCTACCCGTTCATCGACGGCATCGAGACGGAAAACAAGAGCCAGCCGCAGCCGGTCAACCTTAAAGGTGTGGTCGAAGTGGTCGCGCCGAGCAAGGTGCTGACGTTCGACCTGTCGAAAAAAGACGTAGGCCACCCACGCACCGAGGGCAATGTCACCGTCCATTTGCTGCTGCTTGAAAAGAACTACGCCGAGATCGAACTGACCAATAGCGCCGCGCTCGCCCCCGAGGTGGCCGACGAATCGCCGAACCCGCTGTTGGTTCAGGCACGGGACACCACCGGGCAATTTCTCACACGCTCGGGCTCGATCAACGAAAGCGCCGCGCAGGTGGCGTTCTATGAGAAACAACTGGCCGAGATGCAAAAACAGAAGGCCTGGTCCGACGCGTTCGAAAAACAGCTCTCCGACGAGCAAAAAGCCTTCGAGCACACACAGACTACCCATTACGCCAGGGTCTACTTCAACGGCCTGATCGACAACCTGCAGGTCAACGTACTGGACTTTTCCAACGCCACCGTGACCCGCAAAGACCTCGACCTGCCGGTGCGGCGCTTCGACAAAAACAGCCTGGAAAAGACCGTACAACCGCTGCCGATGCCAGTGACCGTGTACGACGACAGCGCCGCCGGCTGGCTCCAAGACGCGTCAATGACCGAAGAGCAACTCAAAAGCAGCGTCACCATCAGCCAGTCCATCGACGATGCCAGCGCCGCGCATATCGTGTTCGACCATCCGTTCACGTTCAACGATGACTTGGTGGGCGCCGAGCGCAACAGCAGCGAATCGCCGGTGACCTTCTTTGCCGCCGACGAAAAAGGCGAACGCGGTGAACCCATCGAGTTGCCCACCGAAGCCTACGAGCTGAACCCGGCCCGCGGCACGCTCACCTACGATCTCAATCTATTCCCGGAAAACCCGGCCTTCGTGGTCGGCTCGATCCCGCTGTTCCTGGCAACCATCGAGAAGGGCGAGATGGACGCGGCCAAGCTGCCCAAGGGCCTGTCGATCAAGGACAACGCGTTGATCGTCGATCAGAAGGCGTTCCCCGCCGACAGCTGGCGCTTCTACGCCAAGGACGCCAGCGGCCAGTACCTCAAGGAAATCCTCGGCGTCAGCCACCGCGCAGAGGAATACGGCACGGCGATGTTTGACGTGCATTATTTCTACGGCCGGCCGACGGCACTGGAAAGCTACCAGCGCACCGACCTGAGCACCGTGCAATATGGCTTCGAGGTCAAGTTGGACAAGCCCGAAAGCAAATGACCAGGCCTACAGCGCAAGCCGCTCAGCGTTGCCATTGAGCCGTCGTAGATGGGCCTGCATGTGCAGGCACCAGATCGGCGGATCGCACGCCGGCTCATAGCCGTACATCGTCAAGCTGTCGACGATGGATGCCAGAATGGCCTGTGCCGCAAAGGGCCCATGAAACGGACCTTCGGACTTGATGGTGGAAGGCTGTTCACCGGACATGCCGGCGGCAAACAACAAGGTCCACATTCCGGTATCCCCCGCGAGCGGGCGAATGGAACATTCGATACGGGTGACAAGGCCTAAGCACTGGCGGGTAAGACAGAGGTTGCGCGACATGGCGGCGACCCTCGGTAGATCGGTGTTCAACCCCGGCCCATGGCGAGGCTGTTTCTATCCAGCGACTCCTGTGGATATCCCTGAAGTAAAGAATAGAAGAAAAACACGACAAACCAAGGTTGTAGGGACCAACGGTGTCGGCCCCCAGAACAGAGTCAATTTTATGGCGGCCACAGGCCTGGAAGCGCCGAGTTTCCATTGTGGGAGGGAGCAAGTCGAATCGTCGCGCCGCCCCTCCCACATTGGGATCTGATTCATTCTGCAAATTCGGTGTTTTAACCGAATAGCCCGATCAGCACCGCCACCCGTCAGCTCGGCTTGGCCTCAGCCAACGCCTGCTGCGCCAACTCCTTTTCCGCCTCCTTCAAGTCTTCTTCACTGATCATCTCGGCAATTGCACGCAAACGCTCGACCACGCGGGCGTTGACGCTGCCTTCCGGGAACTGCCCTTCGGCGTCCGGCTCACCGGCGTCCTCACCCACCAGCAGGCTCAAGGCTTCGTCCGCCTGACGTACGGCGTAGATATGGAACTGCCCGGCGCGTACGGCCTGCAACACCTTCTCATCAAGCATCAGCGTGGCGACGTTGGCCTGGGGAATGATCGCCCCCTGCTCGCCGGTCAAGCCGCGCGCTTCGCAGAGGCGGAAGAAGCCTTCGATCTTCTCGTTGACCCCGCCCACCGCCTGCACTTCACCAAACTGGTTGATCGAGCCGGTGATGGCAAAACACTGCTTGAGCGGAGTTTTCGACAGCGCCGAGATCAGCGTGCACGCCTCGCCCAGGGACGCACTGTCCCCGTCCACATAACCGTAGGACTGCTCCAGCGCAATACTCGCCGAGATCGCCAGCGGGAATTCCTGGGCATACCGACTGCCCAGGTAGCCGGTGAGGATCATCACGCCCTTGGAGTGGATCGGCTGGCCGAGGTTGACCTCGCGCTCAATGTCGACGATACCGCTGCCGCCCGGGTACACCGTGGCGGAAATCCGCGCCGGCACGCCGAAGGCCGAATCGCCCACCTCCAGTACCGTCAGCCCGTTGCACTTGC
Source organism: Pseudomonas lactucae (assembly GCF_036688725.1). NCBI lineage: Bacteria > Pseudomonadati > Pseudomonadota > Gammaproteobacteria > Pseudomonadales > Pseudomonadaceae > Pseudomonas > Pseudomonas lactucae. Next base: position 37,440 of record NZ_JAQQPT010000006.1, read on the forward strand.
CGACGGCCGCACCGGCGGTATCGATCAGGATCACCCCGGCGAGCATGTCGTCGAGAATCCGTGCCGATACCCGCCCGGTCCGCGTGGCCTTGGCCTTGAGCGCGCGCTCGATGTGGCCGGCGTCGGTCATCTCATCGCCCGCCAGGTGACGGATAAAGTCCGCCTCGCTGACCAGCTGGAACAAGTCGCCGATGCGCGCCGACAAACGCCCCTGGTGCTCCGCCAGCCGTGCGCTGTAGGTCGCCAACCGTGCCACCGCGTCCGACGTCAGCGGTGCCATGCCTTCTTCCGAAGTGCGGGTCTTGAGCAACTGGGCGAACTGCTCCAGGCTTTCGTCGACCATCGGGATGTCTTCGTCGAAGTCCACCAGCACCCGGAACATCTCCTGGAAGTCCGGATCGGCGTCCTGCAACGCGTAGTACAACTGGCGCGAGCCGATGATGATCACCTTGACCTGCAGCGCGATCATCTGCGGGTTGAGGGTCACGGTGGCCAGGCGGCCCAGCTCGCCCAAAGGCGATTCCATCTTCAGTTTGCGCGATTGCAGAGACCGCTTGAGGGCGTCCCACACAAACGGCTCGCTGAGCATTTTTTCGGCTTCGAGAATCAGGAACCCGCCATTGGCACGGTGCAAGGCGCCGGGGCGCAACTGGCGATAAGTGGTATAGAGCGCGCCCTGGTCGGTGCTGTATTCGATACGGCCAAACAGGTTGTCGTAGGTCGGGTGCGGTTCAAACACCACCGGCGCACCACCGTTGACCGGATGGCCCACCACCAGGCTCGGGCAGTATTGCTCTTCGAGCAGTTTGCGCGCCTGGGCGTCGGTCTTGGCGTCATCGACCAGTTGCTCGACCACGGTTTTCAGCAAGTACACCTGCATGGCTTGCAGATAACCGCAAACGGCTGCGTTCTCGGCGTACTTTTCCGACAGCGGCGCCAGCAACGGTTGCAGGGCCAGGGTGATGGTTTCTTCGTTGAACTGGCGCAGTTGGTTGTTCGATTCGCGCTTCCACTGCGGCAGGCTCGCCAACTCTTCGTTCAGGCGTTCCTCCAGCTCGGAAATATCCGTGTGGAAACGCTCGCGGTCGACTTCCGGCAGCTGCGAGAACTCGGCTTCGTCCAGCGCCTTGCCGTCGAGCATCGGCGTGAAGGCGATGTTGGAACTGTCGCGGTACAGCGCCACGTCCTTTTCCAGGGCCAGGCGCTCGATCACGTCCAGGGCCTTGTCGTAACGCTGGTTGAAGGCGCGGTCGATGGCGCTTTTGCGCTGCTGATAGGTCGGGTGTTCGAACACGGCCGGGAAGGTCGCGACCAGGTTGTCGACCAGGCCATTGATGTCGGCGATGAACGCCGCCGCCGCGCCGCCTGGCAATTCCAGGGCGCGGGGCTCGCGGGGCTCATCGAAATTATTCACGTAGACCCAGTCCGCCGGGGTCTGCATGCGCTTGCCTTCCGCCTTCAAGTAGCGTTTGACGAACGAAAAGCGACCGGTTCCCGGCTCGCCCATCACAAATACGTTGTAACCGGGGCGTGGCATGGCCACACCGAACTGCAACGCTTCGACCGCACGTTCCTGGCCAAGCACACCGCGAAAGGGCTCCAAATCATTGGTGGTCGAGAAGCTGAACTGTTCAGCGGAGAAAGGACGGGTCAGCGCTTCGGGCGCTAGACGCAAGCTGGCAGCAACAGGATCAGGCATCGGGCTTCCTTACATCAGGCGGGGCAGATGTCGGCATTCTGGCTCCCCCTTGCGCGCTCTGGCAAGGCGCGCCGTTGGGAAAGCCTGGACACGGGATGCGTCCTACAAAAAAATCGCGACAATGCTGATTGTTTTATAAAAAACCACGGAACCCTTGGAACGTGCCTAAACTCCAAACTGCGCGGGTTGGACTAATAACTGGCCCCTAGGGCGCTATGAAAGTGCCTGAACCCTTGTCCATTGGTTTGCACACAAAGAGAACAAAGCTATGAAACGGATCCTTCTCGGTACTCTCTTCACCGTTGTCTCCCTCAATGCAATGGCTGAATCACCAGGTGGCCCGAACTGCGGCTGGGGCAACATGTTGTTCGAAGGCCAGCGCGGTACCCCAGCTCACTTCCTGGCGTCCACCACCAACGGCACTTCGGGTAACGCCACCTTCGGCATGACCTCGGGCACCAACGGTTGCAGCACCAACAGCGCGCTGACCTACGGCGGCAAGTCCTGGATTGCCATGAATGGCATGATGAACGAACTGTCCGAAGACATGGCCAAGGGTAATGGTGAAGCACTGACCACCTACGCCGTGGTACTGGGCGTTGCGCCGGAAGATCGCGAGCACTTTGCTGCCGTGACTCACGAACACTTCCAGCAAATCTTCAGCAAGGCCGACGTAACCGCTGATGATGTGCACAACAACACCCTGGCAGTACTGAAAGGTGACGCCCGTCTGGCGAAATACGCCACCCAGGCTTAAGCTCGACCCACCCGCGCCTCCCCAGGCGCGGGTTTTATTTTTGGACCCGCCCCCCTTTGGGTCTCTCTAATTTCCGACTTAAGTTGCCCCTATGCTCAAACGCTTTGCCTGGATGGCACTCTTCGCCTGCGCCCCGCTGTACGCGGCACCGCATCTTGATGATCAACGTTTGCAGCAACTGGCCAACGATCCGTTCTGGCTGTCCCTGGGCCATTACGAAGCCGGCAAGCTCAAAGGCTGGCGCAGTTATGTCAGCGAAAAGAAGTTTTTCCTCGCCACCGAGGGTGCCCACCATCCGGACGCCGAACTCAAGGCCACCGTTGAAGCGCTTTACGCTCCGGCCAGCCTGGGTGAAAAACACGCCCAATGCGTTTACCCCGCACGTACCCGATGGCTCAAGGATCAGTTGCACCTGACCGACCTGCCGGCCGTGGACTGCACAGAATTCAAGCAATGGTTCAAGGACGTCGCCCCCCACAGCGCGGTGATGATCTTCCCGGCGGCCTACCTCAACAGCCCATCATCGATGTTCGGCCACACCCTGCTGCGTATCGACCAGGCTGACGTGCAGAGCAACAACACGGCGCTGCTCAGCTACGCGATCAACTTCGGCGCCTACATCGAAGGCTCCGACAACAGCATCCTCTACGCCTGGAAAGGCCTGATGGGCGGCTACCCCGGCCTGTTCGCGCTGGTGCCGTACCAGGAAAAACTTTCCGAGTACCGCAGCCTCGAAAACCGCGACCTGTGGGAATACCGCCTCAACCTCACCCAGGTCGAGACCGAGCGCATGGTCGAGCACGTCTGGGAGCTCAAGCAGATCCAGTTCGACTACTTCTTCTTCGACGAAAACTGCTCCTATCGCCTGCTGGAACTGCTGCAAGTGGCCCGCCCCGGCCTGCGCCTGACCGAACAATTCCCGCTCACCGCCATCCCGACCGACACGGTCAAAGCCGTTAAAGATGCGGGCCTGGTCGAGAAAATCGACTACCGGCCTTCACGCGAGCGCGAACTGCTGGAACGCGCCAAGCCGCTGGACGGTGACGAGCAACAATGGGTATTGAAGGTCAGCGACGACCAGACGCAATTGCAGGCGCCCGCCTTCAAGGCCCTGCCCCGCGACCGCCAGGCGCTGATCATCGACGCCGCCTATCGCCTGGGCCGCTACCGCGCCAATGGTCTTGAGCGTGACACCGCACGCTCCCAACGAAGCTTCGAACTGTTGCGTGCGATCAACCAGAACCCCGCGCCGGACCTTAAGATCACGCCCCCCGGCCTGCCGGAAAACGGCCATGAATCACGCACCTGGCAAGCCGGCATCGGCACCCGTGGCGACAAGGCCTTCGGCGAATACGGCCTGCGCATGGCCTATCACGACCTCAACGACAACGCCGAAGGCTTCCCCCTGGGCGCGCAGATCGAAATCCTGCAAATGAAGCTGCGCCAGTACGAAGGCAACCACTGGCAACTGCAACAATTGGACCTGGCCACCATCCGCTCCCTGACGCCGCGTAATGCCCTGTTGCAGCCGTGGTCCTGGCAAGTCACCGGCGGCCTGGAACGTGTGCCGGGCAAACACGACGACGAAACCCTGGTGGCCCACGTCAACGGCGGCGCCGGCGGCACCTGGCAACTGCGCGACGACATGCTCGGCTTCGCCCTCGGTACCGTGCGTGTGGAGCACAACAACGACTTCAGCGAAGCCATCTCCCCCGCCGCCGGCTTCAACACCGGCGTGCTGTGGAAAAACCCGCTGGGCAACCTGAGCCTGGAAGCCAAAGGCGATTTCTTCACCAATGGCGAAGTGCGACGCAGCCTAAGCCTGAACCAACAGTGGGAACTGTCGCGTAACCTCGGCCTGCGCCTGAGCGCCCAGCGTGAGTACAGCCACTTGTCGACACCGGTGAATGAAGTGATGCTTGAAGTGAAGTGGTATCACTACTGACGCCAACTTGGCGAGGCTGCGTTTGCGGCGTATCTGACGCACCGCTATGGGGGCAAGTTAAGGAACAACACGGTCTCTGTGGCGAGGGAGCTTGCTCCCGTTGGGCCGCGAAGCGGCCCCGCTCTTTGTTTAGAAAGAATGGGACTGCTGCGCAGTCCAGCGGGAGCAAGCTCCCTCGCCACAGGTACGGCGTTGATTTCGAAAACAGCGTAGACCCAACACCGTTATCACCTCGCCTTCACACCCTCCCGACAAATCCCCTTCTAAACTTCCCTTATCAGCCGTGAAACGGCCAGGGAGTACGTCATGTGGCGGTATGCGGTATTGCTGTGTGCGGTGGTGGGATTGTCGGGTTGCCAGTCCACCCATCAGGAATTACTCGCCCGCGGTTATCCACCCGCTTTTGCCGATGGCTTTGACGACGGTTGCAGCAGCGGCCGTCAGGCAGCCGGGGTGATTACCGGGGTGTTTCGCAAGAACGTACCGCGCTATCTGAAGGACCGGCTTTACGCCGAAGGCTGGGAGGACGGTTTCCGCCAGTGCAAGGCCATGCGCGAGAACGAGGAACTGCGCGACTACAAGAACAACCACTGGGACGACCGCGAACGCGCCTGGCAGCAGGAGAAGGATCGCGATGCGGCGCGGGCCTATCGCTCGCAATAGGTCGCTCTCAGACATCCGTCGAAACTAAAGCGCGGCGACCATGGCCCAAGCTCCATAGAGGAAGAACACCATGAGCCGAGCTTTTGTAAATGAAGACAACGCCGCCGCCCAGGCCGATCAGCCGGTGGAGCGCCAGGTCAGTGAGCAGCCCAATCGCCTCACCGCGCAAGGGTTGACGCAGTTGCAAGCCAAGGTTGCGCAGTTGCAACTCGAGTACAGCGCCGAGTCCGCCAAGGGCGAAAAGGCCGATAAGCAGCGCCAGGCGGATCTTGAGCGGGATTTGCGTTACTTCAACCAACGGGTGCAAAGCGCTCAGGTCGTGCCGCCGGCGACCTCATGCGACAAGGTGCAGATCGGCAGTTGGGTGACGTTTGCCAATGAACAGGATGAACAGCAGCGTGTTCAATTGGTCGGCGAAGACCAGGCTGACGCCAACGCCGGCCTGATCAACTGGGGATCGCCCCTGGGTCGCGCATTGCTCGGGGCCCAGGTCGGCGACGAGGTACTGTGGAAACGCCCCGTCGGCGATCAGTTGATCGAGGTGCTGCGTGTCGAACCCGAGGTTTAAACGATGCCTTGCGCCAGCATCGCATCGGCCACTTTCACAAACCCTGCGATGTTCGCACCTTTCACGTAGTTGATCCGGCCGTCTGCTTCGCCGTAATGCACACAAGCATGGTGGATCGACTGCATGATGCCATGCAGCTTGCTGTCCACTTCTCCGGCGGTCCACAGCAGGCGCATGGCATTCTGCGACATTTCCAGACCACTCACCGCCACGCCACCGGCATTCGACGCTTTGCCCGGTGCGAACAGAATGCCCGCCGCGATAAAGATATCCACAGCCTCAAGGGTGGTGGGCATGTTGGCGCCTTCAGCCACGCACATGCAGCCGTTGCGCAACAAGATGCGGGCAGCGTCGGCATCCAGCTCGTTTTGGGTGGCGCAGGGCAGCGCGATATCGCAGGCCAGCTCCCAAGGCGTTTGGCCCTGGCGGAACTCAAGGCCGAAACGCTCGGCCAGTTCGCTGATGCGCCCGCGCTGTACGTTTTTCAATTCCAGCAGCGCCGACCATTGCGCTTCGGTCAAGCCACTTTCGGCGTACAGCGTGCCTTCGGAGTCGGACAGGGAAATCACCTTGCCGCCCAAGTCCATCACCTTGCGCGCCGCGTATTGCGCCACATTGCCGGAGCCGGACACCGCCACGCGCTTGCCTTCGATGCGCAGGCCGTCGCGCTTGAGCATTTCTTCGGCGAAGTACACGCAACCGAAACCGGTCGCTTCCGGGCGAATCAGGCTGCCGCCGTAGGTCATGCCTTTGCCGGTCAGCACTGAGGTGAACTGATTGCTCAGCCGCTTGTACTGGCCAAACAGGAAGCCGATTTCGCGGGCACCCACGCCGATATCGCCGGCGGGTACGTCCACGTCCGCACCGATATGGCGGTACAGCTCGCTCATGAATGCCTGGCAGAAGCGCATGACTTCGGCGTCGCTCTTACCTTTTGGATCAAAGTCCGAGCCGCCTTTGCCGCCGCCCATGGGCAGCGAGGTCAGGGAGTTTTTGAAGGTCTGTTCAAAGGCGAGGAATTTCAGCACACCCAGGTTCACCGACGGATGGAAACGCAGGCCGCCCTTGTAGGGGCCGATGGCGCTGTTCATCTGGATCCGGAAACCACGGTTCACCTGGACTTTGCCATGATCGTCCACCCACGACACCCGGAAGGTAATCGCGCGTTCCGGCTCGCACATGCGCTCCAGAATGCCGGAGTTCAGGTAGTGCGGGTTGGCTTCAAGAAACGGCCACAGGCTGCGCAGCACTTCTTCTACAGCCTGGTGGAATTCCGGCTGGTCGGGGTCGCGTTTCTTGAGGCGGGCGAGGAAGGATTCGACGGATTCGGTCATGAACAGTCTCGGCAAATTGATTGTTGTTAAACAGAGATTGGGCCGGACTTTATCAATTCGTTTCGCACCGCGACAGGGCAAAATGTCGCCTTTGTGAATTTAAATGGTGCATTGGATATAACTGTATCCAGTTTTACTTGGGTTTATGCACTTAAAAGGGGATTTAAAATCTGAGGGACGCACCAAGAGGTAGACCGCTATCGGGGGCAAGCGCCCTCCCACATTCGACCGCATTTCAAGGTTGGAACCCGATCACATGTGGGGGCGGGCTTGCTCGCGAATGAATTCAACGCGGTATTCCTGAAAATACCCCAAAAAAAACGGAGCCCGAGGGCTCCGTTTGTTCAAACCAGCCCAATCAGGCCAGTTTTTTGTGACGTACGCGATGCGGCTGGGCCGCCGCGTCGCCCAAGCGCTTCTTACGGTCGGCTTCGTACTCAGTGTAGTTGCCTTCGAAGAACACCGCTTGCGAGTCGTCTTCGTACGCCAGGATGTGGGTCGCGACGCGGTCAAGGAACCACCGATCGTGAGAGATCACAATGGCGGCGCCCGGGAAGTCCAGCAGGGCTTCTTCCAGCGAACGCAGGGTTTCAACGTCGAGGTCGTTGGACGGTTCGTCGAGCAGCAACACGTTGCCGCCCTCTTTCAGGGTCAGGGCCAGGTGCAAGCGCCCGCGCTCACCACCGGACAGGTCCTTGACGAACTTCTGCTGATCGCCGCCCTTGAAGTTGAAACGACCGACGTAGGTGCGCGACGGGATTTCATAGTTGCCGATGCGGATCTGATCGGAACCGTCGGAAATCTGCTGGAACACGGTCTTGCTGCCGTCGAGGTCGTCGCGGCTCTGGTCGACGCACGCCAGTTGCACGGTTTCGCCGATCTCGATGCTGCCGGAGTCCGGGGTTTCCTTGCCCATCAGCATGCGGAACAGCGTGGATTTACCCGCACCGTTACCGCCGATAACGCCGACGATCGCGCCTTTTGGCATGGAGAACGACAGGTTGTCGATCAACACGCGGTCGCCATAGCCTTTGCACACGTTCTTGAATTCGATGACCTTGTCACCCAGGCGCGGGCCGGCCGGGATGTAGATCTCGTTGGTCTCGCTGCGCTTCTGGAATTCCTGCGATTGCATTTCTTCGAAGCGTTGCAGACGGGCCTTGGATTTGGACTGGCGGGCCTTGGCGCCTTTGCGCACCCATTCCAGTTCTTCCTTCATGGCTTTTTCGTGGGCCGATTGCTGCTTGGATTCGGCGGCCAGACGGTCGGACTTGGCTTCCAGCCAACCGGAGTAGTTGCCCTCGTAAGGGATACCGGCGCCACGGTCGAGCTCGAGGATCCAGCCGGCGACGTTGTCCAGGAAGTACCGGTCGTGCGTGATCGCAACCACGGTGCCTGGGAAATCGTGAAGGAAATGCTCCAGCCAGGCGACGGAGTCGGCGTCCAAGTGGTTGGTCGGTTCGTCGAGCAGCAGCATATCGGGAGCCGACAGCAGCAGGCGGCACAGAGCCACACGACGTTTTTCACCACCGGACAGGTGCTCGATCCTGGCGTCCCACGCCGGCAGGCGCAGCGCGTCGGCAGCGACTTCCAGCTGGCGCTCCAGGTTGTGACCGTCGCCGGCCTGCAGGATGGCTTCGAGCTTGGCCTGTTCGGCGGCCAGCTTGTCGAAGTCGGCATCCGGCTCGGCATAGGCGGCGTAGACCTCGTCCAGACGCGCCTGGGCGTCCTTGATCACGCTGACGGCCTCTTCGACCACTTCGCGCACGGTCTTGGACGGATCCAGCTGCGGCTCCTGCGGCAGGTAGCCGATATTCAGCTCGGGCATCGGGCGGGCTTCGCCTTCGAACTCGGTGTCGACGCCGGCCATGATTTTCAGCAGCGTCGACTTGCCCGAACCGTTGAGGCCGAGTACGCCGATCTTGGCGCCCGGAAAGAAGGACAACGAGATGTTTTTCAGGATTTCCCGCTTCGGTGGGACAACTTTGCCCAGCCGATGCATGGTGAAGACGTATTGAGCCAAAATGGAGCCCTCTGATGAACGGGTGTAAACAAAGGCCGGTATTCTACGCCAAGATGCCCCTGTGCACAGATGCAGAACGCCGACCGGTGTCGCTCAAGGTGCATCAGAATAGTTTTAGCGCCAGCACCTTCAGGTCCAACGTGCTGTGCAACAGCATTACCAGCAGGATCGCCGAGGTACACAGCGCTTGCCCCAGCACGCCGCGATGGATTTGCCGGGCTGCCGGTTGCCATTGTTCGGCATCCGGGTTGCAGGCTTGCAACACTTCGTTGGCCGGGTCGCGCAAACGCTTTTCCAGCGCTGAATCCAGCACGAAGATGGCCACGCTGAGCAAAAACCAGAGCTCGAAGCAGCGCTTCCAGTCCTTGAGCCAGAACATCAGGATGCCGCTCAGGATCAGCCCCCAGCCGCCCACATTATAAAAACGATCGGTGAACGCCAGCCCGCGCAGCAGTAGAGGCTTGTTGTCAGTGCTGCAGTGTTTGAGCCGGGCCGACAACCAGGGGGCGACCAGCAGCGGCCCGGTCGCCGCGACCGCTGCCAGCGCGTGAAGGATTTTAATTGCGTCGTACTCGATCATCAGGCTCAACCTCATCAGATATGAGCCTCAAGCCTAAGGCAGCGCCATTCTGTCCAAAATGGCTCAGTCCGCCATAAAGCCGAACGAAACGGACAGTTTCAAGCCGCCTTCGCCGCAGCGCCCTGCAAAGTGCTGCGCACTTTCCCGGGGCTGCTGCCGGTGACGCGGCGAAACCAATGACCGAACGAATCGCTGGAAGCAAACCCCAGGTGGTGCGCCAGGCGCTCGTTGGTGTGCTCGACCATCAAGCCGCGATAGGCCTCGACGAGTAACAGGCGGTTATACCACTGGGTGTAGCACAAGCCGGTTTCCTTGCGAAACAGGCGGGTCAGGGTGCGCTCGGTGGCGCCGACTTCGCCGCCCCACTCCGCCAGGCTCTTGCGCCGCCCTGGCCGGGCAATCAATTGATCAGTCACGCGTTTGAGCCGGCCGTCACTGGGCAAGGGCAGCACCATGTTACTGGCCGGCAGTTCGGTGATGTCCTGCAACAACAGCTGCAGGATGCAACTGCGCTGAACCTCTGTCAGCGGCCGGGCGCCTTCCTCGGCCAGTCGATCACACAGGGCAATGACCAGCGCCGAGGCTTCAATCAGTTTGAGGGTGGTGGAAAAATCCTTCGACTGTTCGCGGCCCAGGTACAGCACCGTGAGGTCCACCTGGCTGTACGCGACACCGGCGTGCAGGGTCTGCGGCGGAATCCAGACGGCCATACCGGGCTTGAGCAACCAGCGCTGATCCTGCGTATGACCGTACAGCATGCCTTTTTTCACTAATACAAATTGCCCGACCGGGTGCCTGTGGGGCTCGCCTTCGCCCTCGATATTGGTTAACTGCCTTTCAACGACCATTGCTGAATAATGTGTTTCATCGTAATGCATGCCTACCCCAGTCAGTCTTCTCGTAATCCATGTTGTACAGGCAATCCGTAGGCGAAGAGTAAACCGCATCCCATGACAAGACCAAGCAGCAGGAAGGTGCCTGGATAGGCACTTTCCGGGGGCAGGTGAAGCGCTATGGCGACCATGCCATTGACCCCGAACGCCGCCCCCAGGCTACGCAGGAATTGCACCGTGGAGGTGTAGGCGCCCAGTTGATCCGCTGGGGCGCTGTTTTGCGCAAAGACCAGGGTGGTGGTCGCGGTGAACCCCATGCCGGACCCGATCAGCACCTGGCCGACGGCGATGGCCGGCCAGAATGCCCAGCGCAGGCCCGCCGCGACGCACAGGCACCCGAGCAGCAGCATCGACATGCCGCCTGCCGCCATCGGCCTGAACCCGACGCGCGCCAGGCGCTTGCCGCAGAACGTCGCGCCGGCCACCCAGCCCAGTGCGGCCAGCATGATCAGCGCACCGCTCGACAACGCGCCACCGGCGTCGCCCTGACTGAGGGCAACCGGCAACAGACTCACCGAGGCATAAAGACCAATGCTTGAGGTAACCACCAGCACCAGGGTCGACCCCAGCGCCGGCTGCGCGAAGAAGCCCAGGGGCACCGGGGCGCTGCGCGGAACCTTGCGCACGCGCGCCAGCAATACCAGCAGGCTGATGAGCATGATGACCACCAGCGTCGGTAGCGGATACGCCATCCATGCCAGCGGATGGCCGCTGAGCAGGAACAGCCCGGCACAGGCGAAAATGGCCAGCGCCCCCTGCGCCAGCAGGTCAACATGCCGGCTCGACTGGCCACGCCCCACCGTCGGGGCGAAGCACAGCGCCAACAAGGCCAGCGCCCCCAGCGGCAGGTTCAGCCAAAAGACCGCGCGCCAGCTCAAGGTGCTGCCCAATACCGCCCCGGCGACCGGCCCCAGAATGGCGGCCAGGCCCCATACGCCGCTGAGCATCCCTTGCATATTCGCGCGCCGAGGCCCCTCGAACAGGGACGCCAGCAGCGAATAGGACAGCACGATGATCCCGCCCGCGCCCGTGCCCTGCAGCGCCCTGCCGACAATCAGCATGAGCATGCTCTGGCTGCTGGCGATCCAGGCCGAGGCGCCAATGAATAGCAGCAGGCTGATTTTCATCACCGTACTGACCCCGAAGCGGTCGGCCAGGGCCCCCGCCAACGGCGCGACGAGCGCCAGTGGCAGCAGGAAGCCGGAAACAATCCACGGATACAGCGTGGTGTCCTGCAGTTGCGCATTGATCTGCGGCAGGATGGTACTGACCGCCGTGCTGTCCATCGCGGCCAAAAACAGCGCGACCAGCACCGCCATGACACTCAGCGGGTACTTCCCCTGGCTCACCGACGTCTGTGCAGCAAGTGTTTGCGACTTCATGGGGCACCCCTCAATGAAAGTACTGGGTATGTATCGTGCTGGCGCGAGAGAACGCTTTGACGATATCCGCGGTGTCCACGTCCATGTGTTCATCGACGGTGCGAATCAGGTCCTGTGACTGCACAATTTCCCGGAACCGCAGCGTCATATCCAACTGGGTCTCGGCAGCTTTATTGTTCTGCGTGTAATCCAGGTTGAACGCCGCCTTGATCTGCTCGCCGCTGGTGATGGCCAGATGGGTATTCATCGCCTCGGTGTCGTGGATCAACTGGTGCATGCGCCGACGCTCGGAGGCGGTGAACGACGGAATCACATGTTCGAAGACGAAATGATCGAACTGGATATGCCGCGCCTCATCCAGGCCATGAAAATGCAGGAGGCGCGTCAGCAGGCTGCGCTGCATCGGGTCGAGCACCTTCAACCGACGTTCGAACACGGTAATGATCGACTCGCCCACATAGGCGGTTGCACACAGGGCGGCCAGTTTGATCCTGGGCGAATCATTTTCGTCGTAGAGCGCCCGGCGCTCGTTGAACAAGTTGTCCTTGAGCTTGATGTCGCGCCCGGACAAATGCCGGATGTACTGATAAAAGCTGCTGGCGTGGTTGATTTCTTCGGCGGCGAAACACGACAACGCGCCATACAGGGAGTCCCCCGCGCCGAGGGTGTCGTTGTCGGACTGGGCTTCGCAGAGAATCCGCGTCATGGTGTTGGCCACGTGCATCTCGATTTCGGCCAGTTGCCCCAGCTCTTTGTATAGGTAGGCCACCGCTTTTTCTTCCTGGCCAGCCTCCCCGACCAGGGCCGTGGAGAGAAACTGCAACTCGGCGTCGGTGCGGGCGGCAGTCCATTCCATGCGGTTGGGGTGCAGGTAGTTGATATGGGCCAGCTCATTAATGTTTTTCAGGGCGTTCATCGGCGAGTTCTCAATGGGCATAGGAAAGGGCGTTGAAGATGGTACGGGCCGGGTCGTCGATCGCTCGACGCCCGTGCATGACGCGGGTGTTGTCGATCAGCACCACATCGCCGTGCTGCCAGCCGACGTCGACGGTAAAGCGCTCGCACACCGCCGCCACCGCCTGCAGCAGCGCAGGATCGAGCGGTTCACCATCGGCAAAGGTGATGAGCGGTGCTTCGTAATGGTTGGAAGGGCCAAAAATGCTGTTGGCGAAACTCGGCCCAGCCTCGTCTGAAAGCTGGCTGTGGCGGATGGCGGGAGTGCGAAAGCGGTACGTGATCGAATCGTCTTCATTGAGTTCGATCTGCGCGCCGGCGTTGCCGGCGGTGAGCGACACCAGGTCCTGCAACACCACGGACTCGATATGGGTGGGGGCCCCTTCCGTCTGCGCCAACGCATGCAAGGCATAGGTCTTCCACTTGATAGCCTCGACACGACGAGCGTATTGGATGTCGCGCTCACTGAACGCCGCACGGTGTTCGGGCGCCAGGTGCCGATACACCGCCTTGCCGTCGCACAAGGTCGTCTGCGACCCCCTCGCCGGCGCGACCTGGCAATAGAACCAGCAGAGATCCGGCCAGAAAGGGCTGTTGCCGTTTTCACAGTGCAGGCCCACCGCGTCCAGTCCAGCGTCGACTTTCTGCGCCGTATCGCCATCGAAGCTGCGTGCGGGGTCCAGGCTGATCCGGCTGCTGCTTTGCCGTACCAACCGGGAGAACGCGTCAATGCTGTGCTCAAAACCACGCAGTACCAGATAACCATGGGTCATCAGCCACTGCTTGAGCACCTCGGGTTCCAGTGCATCCAGTTGCCGCGGCCCCTGGGGCGTAACGATCAGGCCGGCGTGGGCGGTGTGGGGGGAAGTCGTGAGCGTCATGCGCAAATCCTCGCGGTATGGGCATCCAGAAACGCAGGCACCTGGTCGCGACGGGGCCGTCCGGTCACGGTGAACAATCGACCCATGACCTCCTCGCTGCGCGGAATCAGCAATGGCTGCGCAATCTGTTCAATCTCGTTGAGGTGCGTGCGGGCGAACGCTGCGATGGCGGCGCCGACGTCGGCCGGGTCGGCCTGGACGTCGATGATGAACACCCCGCCCATGAACGCCTGCCGGTCGCCGTAGACAATCGCCTGCTCCACGCCCGGTACTTGCCGGTAAGCAGCTTCGAGCCATTCGGGCGAGACGTTGCGACCATTGCCGGTGATGATCATGGTTTTCTTGCGACCGATGATGCTGACGAAGCCATCGGCGTCGATCCGGGCCAGGTCGCCGGTGTGCAGCCAGCCCTCGGCATCGATGGCGCAACTGCTGGGGTCTTCATTGGTGTAGCCGGCAAACAGCGAACTGCTGCGCAGTTGCAGCTCACCGTCTGCGCCCAGGCGCAATGTGACGTGCGCCAGCGCTTGCCCGACGCTGCCCAGGCGGTTCGCGCCACGGAAATTCCAGGTCGCCACCGAGCTGTTTTCGCTGAGGCCATACCCTTGAAACACCTCAATGCCCGCTTGCTGCAGGCGCATCAGGACCTCGACGTCCACAGGGCCGCCACCGGCCGCCAGCAACGGCAAGCGCGGCGTGCCGAACAGGTGTTCGATACGTTCGGCGGGCCCCAGGCTGTCGGCGCGCCGGGCAATCGCCTCGACCAGCGCCGGCGTCAGCGTCATGGCGGTGGGGCGTGCCTGGCGGATCACGTCCAGTCGGTCTTCGGCGATCACCCCCGGGCTGCCCAGGGGCGCGAGGCCGGGCGCGGGCAGCAGCACCGCGCCGCCGGAGGTCAAGGGCATATAGAGCGCCGTGACCTGCTCGATCAACAGACTCAAAGGCACCAGCACCAGGTAGCGCTGATAATCATCGCGCCGCGCCCGCTGCCACAGGGCCTCGACCAGCGCCCCCAAGCCGTCGCGTCGAATCTTCACGCCTTTGGGGCGCGAGGTCGTACCGGAGGTGTGAATTACCTTGATCACGCTGTCGGCGTCGCTATCCGAGGCAGGGCACGGTATTTCGCCCGGCGAGGCCTCATTGGCCACCGACACGCGGCGAACCGGCGCCGATAGCACAAGCCCGGCGCTACGCCACAGGTCCAGGGTGCGTGCGCCCATTTCATCGACCAGAACCTGCGTGCACCCCTGCAACAGATGCCGCGCCTGATCCACGGAAAACGCCAGGGGCACGGGTACCTCCACGCGTTCGCCGAGCATTAATGCCAGATCAGCCAACACCCACTCGACGCTGTTAACCATGACCAGCCCGACCTGACCGGCCGCAGGCGTTTCATCGCTCAGGGTGTCCGCCAAGCGCTGCGCCTGGACCACCAGTTGCCGATAAGTGAGCGCTACCGCCTCGGGCGCCGCGCAATCGGACGCCAACTGCACCACGGCAGGCGCATCCGGTGTGCGCACGGCCTGGGCGAGGATTTCATTCAGGACCTTCATGCCGCCACCTGCTCGGTGTGGGCGGCCAAGTGGTCAAACGCCGAAAACTTCAACCGACCGCAATACTGGTTGAACAGGTGTGAGCATTCTTCGAGGAGAATCACGCCGGTCTGCGGCGATTGCGCGTAGTAAGTCCCCCACTGCTGCCGCTCCTGCGGCGACAGCCGGGTACTTTCAGCCTCGCCCGTGACCCGCAAAGGGATCCCGTGGTATTTGAGCAAGACGCGCAACCTGCGCGTGGAGGTGCACAGAATGGCTTTCGCGCCCATGAACCAGGCCAGTATCGGCAGCGCCTTGATGATTTCCGCCGCGGCATGGGAGTCGTCAGACGCCAGCGAGCCGATTTCGACGATGTGCTCACGCCGCAGGACCTGCTTGCTCAGGCCGGCCAGTACGGTTTCGATAGGCGCATCGAAATAGCGCTCGGAAAAAAGGGGCTGGGTGGGCGACGCGAAGGAGATGCCCGCGCAGGCGGTCAACGCACCGCTGACCACGTTGCGACGCGCCACCAGCCAGTCGGAACCGGGCGTCATCTCGGCCCCGTAGCGGCGCTGATAAATTTCCCTGATATACGCTAATGTTTCCGGTGCACTTTGCTCGCTTCTTCTAATTATTTCGAACCGTGCATGATCATTTTCATCTTGGCTTGAAGTGTGCAGAAAACTATTCATGACGTATCCCTGTGAACGGCATTTGCCTTTCACAAAGCTACGTAACCGCCACCCGGACGAAAATGCTCAGCCAGGACAACAAATCGATTGAACCGGACGACTGACACATCCAGACACAATAACGTTCAGCCGAGCGGGGCTGGCACTTTGCCACAAGCCAGGGCATGCTAGCCGCCCTTCGGAGTCCAGCTTATAGTGCACGTCGCGCTCCAATCCAGCCAAACCGCAGGATCACAGCTTGTCCAAAGTCACCCCGCCAGCCCCCTTGCGCGCCGCTCATATAGCGTCGGGAGCGCCTCTGCACGGTACCCTCAAAGGCGCGTTGGCGACGCTCGTCCTCATGCTGCTCGCCTTATTATTCTGGCAATTGCTCGACCAGTTGCAGCAAAACCAGAAAAACCAGCAGCAATACACCATCGACTACAGCGCCGACCTGGCGGAACAGATCAGCCTGAACATGGCCCTGAGCGCCAAGATCGCGTTGAACCTGCTACCGATGGTCGAGCCGCCCCATGACGCCGAACAGCAACAAGCCTTGACCCGCACGCTGCAACGCTCCCTGCCGGAGCTGCGCAGCATTGCCGTGCTCGCGCCGAGCGGCGCCATGATCAGCGACAGCGCCACCGACAGCCAGGACAGCCCTTTTCTCGAAGACCTGGTGCAGCGCAGCCACGGCCAGTCTTACTACCTGAGCAACAATGACGACGGCACCCTCATCTACCTGTTGCTGCATCAGCCCAGCGGAGGTTCGAGGCTCTACTGGGCGCTGCGCCTGGCGCCCGACTACCTGGCCAATCTCACTCACCAGGACAACGACGGCCAGCGCCCCATGTGGGTCATCGAAAATCGCCTGAACCAACGCTTGGTCAGTCGTGACAGTGGCCTGCCGACGCAATGGGCCAATACCCTGACGCCGGACGAGCTGAGCAAAAGCGTACTGGTCACGCCCCTGAGCAAAAGCGACTGGCAATTGCGCGGGTTGTTCGACCGCTCCGCCGTGCTGGAACAATTGCTCCCGGCGTTTATCGGCAAATGCCTGCTGGGCCTGGCGTTCTCGCTGATCCCGGTGATCGTGCTGTTGAACATGCGTCGCCGCCAACGCCAGGTACACGAAGGCCGACGGCGCTACCAGGATATTTTCGAAGGCACCGGCGTGGCCCTGTGCGTGCTCGACCTTTCGGGCCTGAACAGCTTTTTTGACAAGCCGTACATGCAGACCCGTGAGCAACTGCGTCTTTGGTTGCAGGACCATCCCGATGGGCACAAGCGACTGCTCAAGGAGCTGCGCATCACCGAGGTCAACCAGGTGGCGGTGCGCCTGCTGAACGTGTCGTCTTGCGAGGACGCCTGGGAACGGCTTATCAATGATTGCCCGGACAACGCCACCTCCATTGGCCACCGGATACTCGACGCGGTGCAGACCCACCAGAACCAGCTGGAGCTGGAAATCCAGTGTCAGGACGTGGTCGGCAACGAGCAATACCTGTGGCTGGTGATGCGCTTGCCGGAGCAGCAGGACGATTTCAAGGCAGTGATCCTCAGCATCAGCGATATCACCAGCCGCAAGCTGATCGAGCTGTCGCTGGTGGAGCGCGAAGGTTTCTGGTCGGACGTGGTGCGTACCGTGCCCGACCACCTGTATGTGCAGGACGTGATCAGCCAGCGCATGATTTTCAGCAACCACCACCTGGGCCACACCCTCGGCTATACCAAGGCCGAACTGCAGCAAATGGGTGAGTACTTCTGGGAAATCCTGCTGCACCCCGAAGACGCCGAGCACTACCACGACTTGCGCCAGCAACAGCGCCAGGCCGGCTATTGCGCCCAACTGCACTGCCAGTTGCGCTTTCGCCATCGCAACAACGCATGGCGACGCTTCGATATTCGCGAACAGGCCCTGGCCAGGGACAAGAGCAGCCAGGTCACGCGCATCATCGGCGTGGCCAAGGACATTACCGACCAGATAGAAGCCAGCGAATCCCTGCGCGACAGCGAACAACGCTACCGCATGCTGGCCGAAAGCATCAGTGACGTGATCTGTTCCACCGACAGCCGGTTGGCCCTCAACTACGTCAGCCCATCGGTCAATGCCGTGCTGGGCTACGACGTGGACTGGGTGTTCAAGAACGGCTGGCAATCGATCATCGCCAACCCAAAACAACTGGCCGGCATCTACAGCCTGATGGAGCGGGTCAGCCGCGCGCTTGGCGACGTCCAGGCGCTGAACACCCTGCGCGATGAAGTGCAGACCCAGCTGTTCCTGTTCGATTGCCTGCGCGCCGACGGCCGCAAAGTGCCGATCGAGTTGCGCCTGGTGCTGGTGTGGGACGAACACGGCGCATTCGAGGGCATCCTCGGTGTGGGCCGCGACATCAGCCAGCAACGCCGCGCCGAGAAAGACCTGCGCATGGCCGCCACGGTCTTTGAACACTCCACCTCGGCGATCCTGATCACCGACCCGGCGGGCTATATCGTGCAGGCCAACGAGGCGTTCAGCCGGGTCAGCGGGTATGCGGTGAGCGACGTACTCGACCAATTGCCGAACATGCTCACCGTCGATGAACAGCAGGAAGCCCACCTGCGCTACGTGCTCAAGCAACTGCACCAGCACAGCACCTGGGAAGGCGAAGTGTGGCTCAAACGCCGCAACGGCGAGCATTACCCGGCCTGGGTCGGCATTACCGCGGTGTTCGACGATGAGGGCGACCTGGCCAGCTACGTGTGTTTCTTCAGCGATATCAGCGAACGCAAGGCCAGCGAACAGCGCATCCACCGCCTGGCCTATTACGACGCCCTGACCCACCTGCCCAACCGCACGCTGTTCCAGGACCGCCTGCACACCGCGTTGCAGGCCGCCGAGCGGCAGAAGTCGTGGGTGGTGCTGATGTTCCTCGATCTTGACCGCTTCAAACCGATCAACGACTCCCTCGGCCACGCCGCCGGCGACCGCATGCTCAAGGAAATGGCGACTCGCCTGCTCGGTTGCGTGGCCGAAGACGACACCGTGGCGCGCATGGGCGGCGATGAGTTCACGTTGCTGCTGCAACCGCGGGTCAATCGTGAAATGGCGCTCAACCGTGCGATTCATGTGGCCGAGCAGATCCTCGCCAGCCTGGTCAAACCCTTCGTACTCGAAGGCCGCGAGTTTTTCGTGACCGCCAGTATCGGCATCGCCCTCAGCCCCCAGGACGGCAACGAACTGAGCCAGCTCATGAAAAACGCCGACACCGCGATGTATCACGCCAAAGAGCGCGGCAAGAACAACTTCCAGTTCTACCAGGCCGACATGAACGCCAGCGCCCTGGAACGCCTGGAGCTGGAAAGCGACTTGCGCCACGCCCTGGAACAGAACGAATTCGTCCTGTATTACCAGCCGCAGTTCAGCGGCGACGGCAAACGCCTGACCGGTGCCGAGGCCCTGCTGCGCTGGCGTCATCCACGTCGCGGGCTGGTGCCGCCGGGGGACTTTATCCCGGTGTTGGAAGAATTGGGCCTGGTGGTGGACGTCGGCGACTGGGTGATCAGCGAGGCCTGTCGCCAGCTCAAGACCTGGCACCAGAACAAGGTGCGCGTGCCGAAAGTCTCGGTGAACATCTCGGCGCGGCAGTTCTCCGACGGGCAACTGGGCACCCGCATCGCCACCATCCTCAAGGACACCGGCCTGCCACCGGCGTGCCTGGAGCTGGAGCTGACCGAAAGTATCCTGATGCGCGAAGTCAACGAAGCCCTGCACATTCTCGACAGTCTGAAAAACCTGGGCCTGAGCATTGCGGTGGACGATTTCGGCACCGGTTATTCCTCGCTCAACTACCTCAAGCAGTTCCCTATCGACGTCTTGAAGATCGACCGCACCTTCGTCGACGGCCTGCCGTCCGGCGAGCAGGATGCACAGATCGCCCGCGCGATTATCGCCATGGCCCACAGCTTGAACCTGGCGGTGATTGCCGAGGGCGTGGAAACCCATGAGCAACTGGACTTCCTGCGTGAGCATGGCTGCGATGAGGTGCAGGGTTACCTGTTCGGGCGGCCGATGCCGGCGCATCGGTTCGAGGCGCAGTTCAGTAATGATGCGCTGTTCATGTTCGACTGACATGCTGTGGTGGGGCTTGCTCCCGATGAGGCCGGCACAGACCCCGCCCATCCCCAGATGAGCCCCGCTTGTCCGCGACATGATGTCCTTTCATATGCCATCTAAAACCCATTGGGTTAGAATGCCCTCCTTTTCTGCCCCCGATCCTTGAGGACCGCCATGTTCAGCCGTGATTTGACCATTGCCAAGTACGACGCCGATCTCTTCGCCGCCATGGAGCAAGAAGCCGTGCGCCAGGAAGAGCACATTGAGCTGATCGCTTCGGAAAACTACACCAGCCCCGCGGTCATGGAGGCTCAAGGTTCGGTTCTGACCAACAAATACGCCGAAGGCTACCCAGGCAAGCGCTACTACGGCGGCTGCGAGTACGTCGACGTGGTTGAGCAGTTGGCCATCGACCGTGCCAAGGAGCTGTTCGGCGCCGATTACGCCAACGTTCAGCCGCACGCCGGCTCCCAAGCCAACAGCGCCGTATACCTGGCCCTGCTGCAAGGTGGCGACACCATCCTGGGCATGAGCCTGGCCCACGGCGGTCACCTGACCCACGGCGCCAGCGTTTCCTCCTCCGGCAAGCTGTACAACGCCGTTCAATACGGTATCGATGCCAACGGCCTGATCGACTACGACGAAGTCGAGCGCCTGGCGGTCGAGCACAAGCCAAAAATGATCGTGGCCGGTTTCTCTGCCTACTCGCAGATCCTGGATTTCCCGCGTTTCCGCGCAATCGCCGACAAAGTGGGCGCGTACCTGTTCGTCGACATGGCCCACGTGGCCGGCCTGGTTGCCGCAGGTGTCTACCCGAACCCGGTGCCTTACGCCGACGTCGTGACCACCACCACCCACAAGACCCTGCGCGGTCCGCGTGGCGGCCTGATCCTGGCGCGCGCCAACGCCGACATCGAGAAGAAGCTGAACTCCGCCGTATTCCCGGGCGCCCAGGGTGGCCCGCTGGAGCACGTGATCGCCGCCAAAGCGATCTGCTTCAAGGAAGCGTTGCAGCCTGAGTTCAAGACTTATCAGCAACAAGTGGTGAAAAACGCCAAGGCCATGGCCGGCGTGTTCATCGAGCGCGGCTTTGATGTCGTGTCCGGTGGTACCGAGAACCACCTGTTCCTGCTGTCGCTGATCAAGCAGGACATCTCCGGTAAAGATGCTGACGCCGCTCTGGGCAAAGCCTTCATCACCGTGAACAAGAACTCCGTACCGAACGACCCACGTTCGCCGTTCGTCACCTCGGGTCTGCGCTTCGGCACCCCGGCTGTGACCACTCGCGGCTTCAAGGAAGCAGAGTGCAAGGAACTGGCCGGCTGGATCTGCGACATCCTGGCCGACCTGAACAACGAAGCCGTGATCGACGCGGTGCGTGAGAAGGTCAAGGCCATCTGCAAGAAGCTGCCGGTGTACGGCGCTTGATTGCAGTGGTTTGAATAAGAAGCCCGGCTCTTGAGCCGGGCTTTTTTGTGCCTGAAATAACGATGTCCTCAAGCTGAAATACGGTCAGGGTTGGTGAACCTTGGCAAAGCCTTCACGAATCTTGTCTTCCGGCAACTCATCGGCAATAAACACAATCACACTTTCGCGCGTCTCGCCTTCGGCCCATTCGGTATCCCAGTCAAAGCCATAGAGCTTCAACACGCCCTGGAACACCATGCGCCGGTCTTCCCCGGCAATGTTCAGCACGCCCTTGTAGCGCAGCAGTTGCTTGCCGTGGTCTTCCAATAGCTCATTCATGAACTCGCTGAGGCGGTCGATATCCAGCGGCTGCTCGGTACGCAGCACCAAACTGGAGATGCGGTCGATGGACGGTGCCTGGCTCACCGGGCGCAGGCTCATGCCGGCGTTGAGGTTGAAGCCGCGTACATCGAGCAGTTCGGCTAAATCAATCTTGCCGTGCTCGACCACGCGAATCGGCGCACGGCGGTTGATGCGGGTCAGGCGATCACTGAGCGCCTCGAAGGTGGCGTCGTCCACCAGGTCACGCTTGCTTACCAGCAGGCGGTCGGCGAAACCGATCTGGGCCTGGGCGATGGTCTGGGTCAGGTGATGTTCGGCGTGCGCCGCGTCCACCAGGGTGATAATGCCGTCGAGGATGTAACGCTCGCGCAATTCTTCATCGATGAAAAAAGTCTGGGCCACCGGCGCAGGATCCGCCAGGCCGGTGCATTCGATCACCAGACGGTCAAAGGCGATCTCGCCGCTGTCCAGGCGCTCAAGCAACAGGTACAGAGCCTTGGTCAGGTCCGTGTGGATGGTGCAGCACACGCAGCCGTTGGACAGGGTCATGACCTGCACCGGCTCTGCGCCCAACAGCTGGGTGTCGATGCCGGCGTCACTGAATTCGTTTTCGATCACGGCGATTTTAAGGCCGTGCTCGGCTTTGAGCAGATGGCGCAGCAAGGTGGTCTTGCCGGCACCGAGGAAACCGCTGAGGACGGTCACTGGAATGGGAGAGGACAAAAGAAATTCTCCTTGAAGAAACACTGAAACAAATGTGGGAGGGGCGGTGCGACGATTCGACTTGCCGCCGATAGCAGTGTGTCAGGCACTTATATGCCACTGACACACCGCTATCGGGAGCAAGTCGAATCGTCGCACCGCCCCTCCCACAGTAGATCACCACTGGCCCGAACTATCGGGTCAACAGCACTTGGGCCCACCCTTGCCGCCGTAACGGGCCTCCTGGCGTTCCCGGAAGAACGCCTTGTAGTCCATCATCGGCTTGTCGGGGTGCTTGGTTTGCATATGCTCGACGTAGGTGTCGTAGTCGGGCATGCCGACCATCAGGCGCGCGGCCTGACCGAGGTATTTACCGAGGCGACTGATGTCATTGAACATGGTTGCAATCCTCGATCATGCGTCAGGTACGGCCTGGAACGGGGCTTCTTTATCCGTACGCTCTTTGTGGCCCCAGGCTTTGATGCCAACCTTGAGCGCATAGAACAGGATACTGAACACCACGAACAGGAACAGCGCCGTCAGCGTCGCGTTGGTGTAGGCGTTGTAGATCACGTGCTGCATCTGGTCGATGCTCTTGGCCGGAGCCAGGATCTGGCCGCCGGCCAGCGCATCGCTGTACTTCTTGGCCAGCGACAGGAAACCGATCGCCGGGTTCGCGTCGAACAGCTTGATGAAGCCAGCCGTGGTGGTGCAGATCAGCAGCCAAACGGCCGGCAACAGCGTCACCCAGATGTAGCGTTGGCGTTTCATTTTGATCAGCACAACGGTTGCCAGCATCAGCGCAATACCCGCCAGCATCTGGTTGGAGATACCGAACAGCGGCCACAAGGTGTTGATGCCACCCAGTGGGTCGATTACGCCCTGGTACAGCAGGTAACCCCACATGGCCACGCAACCGGCGGTTGCGATCAGGTTGGCGGTCCAGGATTCAGTGCGTTTGAGCGCCGGCACGAAGGAACCCAACAGGTCCTGCAGCATGAAGCGACCGGCACGGGTACCGGCATCAACCGCGGTCAGGATGAACAGCGCTTCGAACAGGATCGCAAAGTGGTACCAGAACGCCATGGTGTTTTCACCCGGCAGCACACTGTGCAGGATCTGCGCGATACCCACGGCCAAGGTCGGTGCACCGCCGGCACGCGCCAGGATGGTGGTTTCACCGATGTCATGGGCCACGGCCGACAGTGCCTCAGGGGTAATTGCAAAACCCCAGCTGCTGACAGTCTGCGCCACGCTGACCACGTCGCTGCCGACAATCGCCGCCGGGCTGTTCATGGCGAAGTACACCCCAGGCTCGATCACCGAGGCGGCAACCATCGCCATGATGGCCACGAACGACTCCATCAACATGCCGCCGTAGCCGATGTAGCGGGCGTGGCTTTCACTGGCCAGCAACTTGGGCGTGGTGCCCGAGGAGATCAGCGCGTGGAAGCCCGACACCGCGCCACAGGCGATGGTGATGAACAGGAACGGGAACAGGCCGCCCTTCCACACCGGGCCAGTGCCATCGATGAACTGGGTCAGCGCCGGCATTTTCAGGTCGGGCATGGTGACCAGGATGCCGATCGCCAGGGCGATGATGGTGCCGATTTTCAGGAAGG
This sequence comes from Pseudomonas lactucae, assembly GCF_036688725.1. Lineage (NCBI taxonomy): Bacteria > Pseudomonadati > Pseudomonadota > Gammaproteobacteria > Pseudomonadales > Pseudomonadaceae > Pseudomonas > Pseudomonas lactucae. The sequence goes on from NZ_JAQQPT010000006.1 coordinate 61,491, forward strand.
TGGAGAGGTAGTCACGCGGTGCCAGGATCAGCCACACCGGCAGTACCGCCGCCACGAAGCCGTAGCCGATGAGCATCCAGGTGATCTGGATCCCGGTGAAGGTAAAGGCCTTGGCCCAGACCGGGTCAGCGGCAATCTGCCCGCCCAGCCAGATCGAACCCAGCAGCAACGCCACGCCGATGATCGAGATTTCACCGATACGGCCCGGGCGGATATAGCGCATGTAGATGCCCATGAACATCGCGATCGGGATGGTCGCCATCACGGTGAAGATGCCCCATGGGCTCTCGGCCAGGGCCTTGACCACGATCAGCGCCAGCACCGCGAGGATGATGATCATGATCAGGAAGCAGCCGAACAGCGCGATGGTGCCGGGGATGCGCCCCATCTCTTCACGCACCATATCGCCCAGGGAACGGCCGTTACGACGGGTGGAGAGGAACAGGATCATGAAGTCCTGCACCGCACCGGCCAGCACCACGCCGGCGATCAGCCAGAGCGTGCCGGGCAGGTAACCCATTTGCGCCGCCAATACCGGGCCGACCAGCGGGCCGGCACCGGCAATCGCCGCAAAGTGGTGACCGAAAAGAATGTGTTTGTTGGTCGGCACATAGTCCAGACCGTCGTTGTTGAGCACTGCGGGGGTGGCCCGCCGTGGATCGAGTTGCATCACATTGTTAGCGATGAACAGGCTGTAGTAGCGATAAGCGACCAGGTAGATGGCCACCGCGGCAACCACAATCCACAAGGCATTGATCGCCTCGCCGCGGCGCAAGGCCACTACGCCAAGGGCGCACGCTCCTACGATTGCCAGCACCAGCCAGGGTAGGTGGCGTAGCAGGCTATTATTATTTTTCATTTTTATATTCCAGCCAGGGTGGACAGAAAGGACAGCCACTCGGAGTTTAGCGCTGTTGGCTTTAAAGGCCACCCCCCTACGTTGGTCTAGAGCCTTGCAACGGCAAAAAAAGCCGAAATAAAGGCCGAATGATGGCGCAGGGCTACACTGCTTCCATCCACTGAGGGTTTCACCATGACCGATCACCCGTCCGACCGCCGCTGTTTCCGCCGGATCGCGATTGATGCCAAGACTGAACTTCGGCAAAACGGCCACGAATGGTCAGTGAAATTACATGATTTGTCGCTGAAGGGCTTGTCGATAAAACGACCCGAGCCCTGGAAAGGCAATAAGGCACTGCCGTTCGAAGTCGACATCCGCCTGGATCCGAAGGCGCATATAAAAATGCAAGTAAAGCTGACCCGCGAAGACGACGACCAATTAGGCTTTGTGTGCAAGGAAATCGACCTGGACTCGATCAGCCACTTGCGGCGGCTGATCGAGTTGAACCTCGGCGATCAGGAGGAATTGGAGCGGGAGTTGGGCGCGTTGCTGAAAGCGTGATGGTTCAGGGAAACGCCGCACGCGCTGGAAACTCGCTTTCCATGTCCCAATAGCCTTTTTTCTGACTCAACGCGCCCTGCCACTGCCCATCGACAAAACGATAGGTCTGGTAGCGGGTGGTGAAGTCATCCTCGCCATCGCCTTCCATGAACGACGACACCTGCAACAGTTCATCAACCCCACCGGCAGTCGGTGTCGCCACCTTCCAGTCAGCCTTGCCCGTGTGGGCCAGGGTCAAGGGCTGGACCTTGCCGTCAGCGCTCTTGTAGCTCATCGGCTTGAGTTGCTGTTGGACCGGCTGCAACAGTTGAGTGGCCGGGCCGCTGTAGGTGCCCATCGGCGCGGTTTCATCGATGGTCAAAAAATATACAGGCTCAGGCAACCCCTTGAGCGGCGCCTTCTTGATCTGGGCCAACGGATAGCCGAGGCCCTCTTGCGCGATCTCCTCACCGGAGGCCGACACCAGGCGCACCCGCGCCTCAAGCAGCGGATGCTCCGCCAGATCGTCGGGCTCCTCGAACGCGTCCTCGAGCTGCCCGCCGCCCCAATTGTCCTTATGCATCTGGGCGCTGATGCGCTGGTCTTCCAGCACCTGCAACTCGCTGCCCTGCGCGGTCACCCGTTTTTGCGCCAGGCGATACCCCGCAGGCAGCTCGACCGCCCACGCCATGGCCGGCGATACGGCCAAGGCGATAAACAGCGCTGCAATTGCCCCATAACTCGATCGTTGCATAGCGTCCCTTCCTGATTTATTCGAAAAGTGCATCCAACGCCTGCTCCAGGCGCGTGACCCCAATCACCTGCAACCCTGCCGGCGCTTCCTTCGGCGCGTTGCCCTTGGGCACGATCGCGCGCTTGAAACCGTGCTTGGCGGCTTCCTTGAGGCGCTCCTGGCCGCTGGGCACCGGGCGCACTTCGCCGGACAGGCCGACCTCGCCAAACACCAGCAAATCGTGGGGCAATGGCCGATTACGCAGGCTGGACATCACCGCCGCCATCAACGCCAGGTCGGAGGCGGTTTCCAACACCTTGACCCCGCCCACCACGTTGAGGAACACATCCTGGTCGTGGGTAGGAATACCGCCATGCCGGTGCAATACCGCCAGCAACATCGCCAGACGGTTCTGATCCAGACCCAGCGTTACCCGGCGTGGGTTGGCCAGATGGCTGTCGTCAACCAGCGCCTGCACTTCCACCAGCATCGGGCGGGTGCCTTCCCACGTTGCCATTACCACGCTGCCTGGGACTTCTTCCTGGGCGCGGGTCAGAAAAATCGCCGAAGGGTTGGAGACTTCTTTCAGCCCCCGGTCAGTCATGGCGAATACGCCCAGCTCGTTGACCGCGCCGAAACGGTTCTTCACCGCCCGCAGCAAGCGTAAACGCCCGTCGGATTCGCCTTCGAAATACAGCACGGTGTCGACCATATGCTCCAACACCCGTGGCCCGGCCAAGGCGCCCTCCTTGGTCACGTGCCCGACCAGGAAGATCGCCGTGCCGCTCTGCTTGGCATAACGGACCAGCAACGCCGCACTCTCACGCACCTGGGACACGCCGCCCGGTGCCGATTGCAGTTGCTCGGTGAAAATCGTCTGGATCGAGTCGATCACCATGACCTTGGGTTTTTCGATGCGCGCCGTGGCGATGATGCTTTCGATGCAGGTTTCGGTCATCACCCGCAGCTGGTCCTGGGGCAGGCCCAGGCGACGGGCGCGCATGGCCACTTGTTGCTGGGATTCTTCGCCGGTGACGTACAGCGCCGGCATGCGGCTGGCGATGCTGCACAGGGTTTGCAGCAGGATGGTCGATTTACCGATGCCGGGGTCGCCGCCGATCAGCACCACCGAGCCGTCCACCAGGCCACCGCCGAGCACTCGGTCGAGTTCGCCGGAGGCGGTGGAAAAGCGCGGGATTTCTTCGACGCTGACTTCAGCCAGGGTCTTGATCTGCGCCTGTTGCCCGGTCCAGCCGGCACGCCCGGTGGGAGCCGCGGCGCCACCGCTTTCGATCATGGTTTCAGTGAGGGTGTTCCAGGCCCCGCACTCTCCGCACTGGCCGGCCCACTTGGGAAAGGTCGCGCCGCACTCCGTGCAGCCGTACATGCGCTTGGCCTTTGCCATTTGAGAACCTCCAACCGAAAAACCGCGATGATAGCTCAGCGCGACGCCGGGGTCCGGATTTCACCGCTGGCCAATCGTGAAGCGCTGTTGCCGACCGGGTCTTCGGCGTTGAGGTCGGCGCCCTTGGCTTTCAAGGCATCGAGCAATTCCACGCGTTTGAACAGGCCTGCGTACATCGCGGCGGTCTGTCCGGCGCCGTTGCGTTGGTCCGGGTTGCAGTCGGTTGCCAGCAGACGCTGGGCGATTTTCAGCTCGCCCTTGAAGATCGCGCCCATCAACGCGGTGTTGCCACGTTTGTCCTGCACACAGGCGTCGGCACCGGCGGCGAGCAAACGGTCCACATAGGCGCCTTCACCGTGGTACGCGGCCAGGATCAGGGCGGTGTAGCCCTTGTCGTCCTGGGTGTTGAGGCTGTAACCGGAGTCGATAAAGGTGTTGAGCATGTCGACATCGCCACGGCGGGCGGCGTCGAAGTAATAATCCTGAAGCTGTGCCTTGAGTGCCGCAGGCTCGGGGGACTCGGCATGGGCGACAAGGGCCAGCATGGCCATCAATAGGCCAATAGCAATACGCATAAGGGTTCTCCTGTCAGAGGTCGACGCCCCAACGGGCGTCGACCGGAACCAACGAATCAGTCCGTCAGTTTTGCAGCCAGCGCTTTCACGCGCGCCAGGTCACCCTTGGCAACCTTGGCCACGCCAGTGCCGTACTCAGGGTCGGCTTTGTAGAGGAACGACAGGATGATGTGCTTGCTCTCATCATCGGTGGTGGCCAGGGAGCCGCCGAAGTTGTCGATCAAGTCCTGGCGCTCTTTCTGGTTGTAGGAGCGGTACAGGTCACCGGCCTGCTTGAAGTTCTGCTCACGCTGGATCTTCGCCTGTTGGGTGCTGCCGGTCAGCGCCGACTGGCTATAGCGCGCGGTTTGCGGCTCTTCGCGCGGCATCAGGCGGCTTGGCTGGTAATTCACGCCCGTGGTGGTCTTGCCGGCGTTCATCGCGCCGTCCTGGTTACCGTTGTTCACGGTGACTCGCGGGGCGTTGATCGGCAATTGCAGGGCATTGGCGCCCAGACGGTACATCTGCGTGTCGGCGTAGGAGAACACCCGGCCTTGCAGCAGGCGGTCTTCCGACGGTTCGATGCCCGGCACCAGGTTGGCCGGGGCCATGGCCACCTGCTCGGTTTCCTGGAACACGTTCGCCGGGTTGCGGTTCAGCACCATTTGCCCGACTTTGCGCTCGGGTACGTTCGGCCAGATTTTGGTGGCGTCCAGCGGGTCAAAGTCGAACTTGGCCAAGTCTTCCGGTTTGAGCACTTGCACATACAGGTCCCACTTGGGGAAGTCGCCCTTATTGATGTGCGTGACCAAGTCGTTAGTCATATGGCTGTAATCACGGCCCTGCACCTCGGCGACTTGTTTAGGGTCCAGGTTCTTGATGCCTTGCAGGCTCTTCCAATGGAACTTGACGTAGTGCACTTCGCCCTTGGCGTTAATCAACTTGTAGGCATGTACGCCATTACCGTCCATTTCCCGATAACTGGCCGGGGTGCCCGAGTCGGAGTACAACTCGGTCAACGTGCGGGTCGACTCAGGAACATGGGAGAAGAAGTCAAAGCGACGCGAGTCATCATCCAGGTTAGTGCGCGGGTCCGGTTTGAAGGCGTGGACCATGTCCGGGAACTTGATGGCGTCGCGGATAAAGAATGTCGGGAAGTTATTGCCGACCAAGTCCCAATTGCCCTCGGCGGTATAGAACTTGGTGGCGAAGCCGCGCGGGTCGCGCAAGGTTTCCGGCGAATGGTTCCCGTGCACCACGGCGGAGAAACGCACAAATACAGGCGTGGCTTCGCCGGCTGCGAAGACTTTGGCCTTGGTCAGGTCGCTGAGGTTATCGGTGACCGTGAAGGTACCGTGGGCGCCGGTACCACGGGCATGCACCACGCGCTCGGGGATGCGTTCGCGGTCGAAGCGTTGCAGTTTCTGGATGAGCTGCACGTCTTGCAGCAGCACGGGGCCGTTGGCGCCGGCGGTTTGCGAGTTCTGGTTGTCGCCGACAGCGGCACCGTTATCGCGGGTCAGGTTGGCGGCCTGCACCGACAGGGAAAGCAGGCTGGCGGTCGCCAATACCAGCGCGTGACGCGCCAGGGCTGGCCCACGGCTCATGGGAGTATTCATCAAGGTTTCCTCTGGTTTTTTTAATGCACATTCAGTTGTGCTTGCCAGAGGCTAGTGACCCGCGAGTCAGAAGATAAATAGAAAAAGCCCACCAGGGCGATTGAGAAAATAATGTGGTAAGCCCCTGAAATGGCGCGTATTTCGCGCGCGATTGGTGGCACTTTGCAAACTATTTGCGTTTTAATGTGTCGATTAAAACTAACAGTGTTAACCGTTGTGTCCGGCAAGCCCGCCATGACTGACTTACACTCAGCTCCACCCTCCTCATCTGTAACAAGGAATAACCTATGGGCGTGATCAGTGAGTTCAAGGCCTTCGCGGTCAAAGGTAATGTGGTCGACATGGCCGTCGGTATTATCATCGGCGCAGCCTTCGGCAAAATTGTTTCCTCGTTTGTAGGCGACGTGGTGATGCCGCCGATTGGTCTGTTGATCGGTGGCGTGGACTTTGGCGACCTGGCGGTGACGCTCAAGGCTGCCCAGGGTGATGCACCCGCCGTGGTCCTGGCGTACGGCAAGTTTATCCAGAGCGTGATCGACTTCATCATCGTCGCGTTCGCAATCTTCATGGGGGTGAAGGCGATCAACCGCCTAAAGCGTGAAGAGGCAGTGGCCCCAAGCCTGCCGCCAACGCCGAGCAAGGAAGAGGTATTGCTGGGCGAGATCCGCGATCTGCTCAAGGCGCAAAATGACAAGCCGCTCTAGGCCTGGCGTGGTTTAAAGAAAGGCGCCTCTTGGGGCGCCTTTTGTTTACCAGTAGTTTTCCACTGCTACCTGGCCCGGTCGGCGGCTCAGGCTTAGTTGCAGGTCGCGCTGCTTGAGCAGTTGGCGGGTATCGTCGACCATCTGCGGGTTGCCGCAAATCAGTACGCGCGAGTGCTCGGGGGTCAGCGCCACGCCGGCCGCTCGCTCCAGCTCGCCATTTTCGATCAGCGTGGTGATTCGTCCGTTCAAAGCGCCCGGGTGTTGCTCCCGCGTGACAATAGGAATGTACGTCAGCTTGTGGGCGTATTCGGCCAGATACTCACGCTCACCCAGCGTCTTGATCAACGCTTGGTACGCCAGCTCTTTGGCTTCGCGTGCGCTGTAGACCAGGATGATGCGCTCGAATTTCTCCCACACCTCGAAGTCCTGCAGGATCGACAGGAATGGCGCCACCCCGGTGCCGGTGCCCAGCATCCACAGGTCACGACCGTCCACAAACCGACTCAGGGTCAGAAAACCCGTGGCCTGGCGCTCCACCATCAACTCATCACCCACCCGCAGGCGGCTCAGCTCACTGGTGAATTCGCCGCCAGGGACCACGATCGAGAAGAAATCCAAATGTTCATCAAAGGGTGACGACACCACGGAATAGGCACGCCAGACCGTACTGCCATCCGCCTTGGTCACGCCCAGGCGCACGAACTGGCCGGCGGTGAACCGGAATCCCGGATCGCGGGTGGTGCGCAGGGTAAACAGGCTGGGGGTCAGCGATTGCACATCGAGCAATGTCTGGCGGGTAAATTTTTCAGCACTGGCCGTCATGGGGCACTCCGTTTTGCACAGGCCTCTAGTGTCCCTCAAAGCGGTACGCGCTAACACCGATGATTTGTAGTGAGATTGCATGGCAATGTTCACGGTAGACGATGAGGTGATAAAACCATACTTTCAACGCGGCTAATTAGTATAAAAACTCAAGTCACGACCCCACTAATTATTTGGCTATTAGCACTCTTATCCATACGCCGCTCATTGCAACACGACTGCCAACTGCCATTGATTAGCCACTACTGATAACTTCCTAATACAACTAATGTTTCCCTCCACAGCGCAATTACCTGCACAACAAATCAAGACTTGTATAACTTTTAAAATTTAAGTAATTCCATCTATATAACGTTTTTTTCTCCTCAAAAAGTAGTCCTTATCCTACACTCAGTTCCGTGTCGCAATGGGATCAGGACGTACCCCAAGACACCCCATACTCATGGAGAGTTACCGATGCTTAACTGGCGAAACACACGGCTCCCCAAACTGGAAGACGAGGACCAGATCACCAGTGTTTTCGAAATGGTTATCAACGAGACGTACTCACTCGGCTTCCAATTTTGTTCCTTTAAAATGAGTACCCAACAACTTGCAAACCAAAAAATCATATTTGAAAAGAGCAACTATCCAAACGAATGGAGTCACCTTTATAAACAAGCCAAATTCGCAGATGTAGACCCTGTCGTCGCCCACTGCCAGCGCTCCGTTCTGCCGTTTGTCTGGAAAGAAACCGCCTTCCAGGGCACCCCTCATTTGTGGACGCTCGCCCAATCCTGTGGCGTGCACTTGGGGTGGACCCAACCACTGCATGGGCCAAGAGGCGTATTCAGTATGCTGACGCTGAGCCGAAGCAAACGGGAGATCAGCCCCGAAGAGCTTTACGAAAAAGCCGGTAATGCCCTATGGCTCTGCCATGCCATGCATACCGTGGTGGCGCACAAGTACGCGAACGAACCGGATGCCGTGCCCTGTAATAACTTGACGCCGCGCGAGCTGGAAGTCCTGCGCTGGTCAGCCCTGGGCAAGACTGCAGGCGAGATCGCCAAGATTCTGTGCCTGTCTGAACGTACCGTCGGCTTTCATAACTGCAGTTCAATGAGAAAACTGGGGGTCAATAATAAAATCGCGGCCATCATGAAGGCCGCCAAAGCCGGTTTCTTTAACGACCTCATGTAATCCTTGCGGAAAAAACGTAACATTCTCGACCAGTTCCGGGTGAGGACGCGGCTTCCAGCCTCCCGTCGCCGTTCACCCAGATGGTTCGATTACCCAGAGTTCTCTCCCGCCATGCCCCTGCTCGACAGCCCCTTCGCCCAGCTCGATCTGATCCGCCAGCCCGAACAGCACAACGATCCGCTGCAAGCCTTCGATGCCGCCGATGAGTACCTGCTCAGCTACCTGGCAGAACAACAGCCTGCTGCCGTCACCCGCGTGCTGGTGCTCAACGACAGCTTCGGCGCCCTGGCGGCCAGCCTTGAAGGTCGGGTGCAGGTGGTGTCCAGCGGTGATTCATTTCTCGCCGCCCAGGGGCTGGAAAAAAACCTGGTGCGCAACGCCAGAGCCTTTGATGCCGTGACGTTTATCCCTGCCAGCCAAACCCCGAACGGGCCTTTCGACCGCGTACTGATCCGCGTGCCCAAGACCCTGGCGTTGTTGGAGGAGCAACTGATCCGCCTGCAAGGCCAACTGGCACCGGGCGCCGAAGTGATCGCCGGGGCGATGGTCAAGCACCTGCCACGGGCGGCCGGAGAATTGCTGGAGCGCTATATCGGGCCGATGCATGCCTCGTTGGCCGTGAAAAAAGCACGGCTGCTGATCGCGACCCTTGCAGATCGGCCGGCGGGCGTCTCGCCCTACCCCACGCGCTATACCCTGGAAACACCCGCCATCGAACTGCTCAACCACGCCAATGTATTTTGCCGCGAAGGCCTGGACATCGGCACGCGCGCGTTCCTGCCGCACCTGCCTGAAAACCTGGGCAGCGCGCGCGTGGCGGACCTGGGCTGTGGCAACGGCGTATTGGCGATTGCCAGCGCGCTGCAAAACCCCGACGCGCAGTACACCCTGGTGGACGAGTCGTATATGGCCGTGCAATCGGCGGCGCAAAACTGGCAGGCTGCCTTGGGCGCTCGCGACGTGACGGTCCGCGCCGGCGATGGCCTGGCCGGCCAGGAGCCGCAGTCCCTGGACGTGGTGCTGTGCAACCCGCCGTTCCACCAGCAGCAGGTGGTCGGCGACTTCCTCGCCTGGCGCATGTTCCAGCAGGCCCGCGAAGCCCTGGTGGTCGGCGGTGCCCTCTACATAGTCGGCAACCGTCACTTGGGTTATCACAGCAAGTTGGCGCGCTTGTTCCGCGGTGTCGAGCAAGTGGCGGCGACACCAAAATTCGTCATCCTCAAGGCGCGCAAATAAAAAAACCCTGCCCTTGCGGAACAAGAGCAGGGCTTGCCCCTTGAGTCAGCAGGCAGCGGGCCGCAAGACGCGGATCGGGATGTCAGTGAGTGGTCAGGCCGGCCGCATTCATGAACATGCGCATCAGGCTGGCCACCACAAACAGGGCCAGCACACTGCCGGTCCAGATCATCGCCAGCCACCCCAGACGCCGCCACAGCGGCTGTTTCTCGGCCTGTTCAATCTCCTGCAACGTCGGTTTGCCGGACATGGGACGACCTCCTAGTGATAACCGTCTTCGTGGGTGACCTTGCCGCGGAATACGTAGTAACTCCAGAAGGTGTAGCCCAGGATGAACGGGATGATGAACAAGGTGCCCACCAGCATGAAGCCCTGGCTTTGCGGCGGTGCGGCCGCGTCCCAGATCGATACCGAGGGCGGAATGATGTTCGGCCACAGGCTGATGCCCAAGCCGCTGTAGCCGAGGAAGATCAGCACCAGCGTCAGCAGAAACGGCGTGTAGTGCGCATTACGCGCCACCGCGCGGATCAACCCATACATGGTGACCAATACCAGGACCGGCACCGGCAGGAACCAGAACAGGTTTGGCAGGGTGAACCAGCGCCCGGCGATTTCCGCGTGCGTCAGCGGCGTCCAGATACTGACGATACCAATCACCGCCAACACCACGAACGCCAACGGCCGCGCCAGGTTGTGCATCTGTTCCTGCAACTTGCCTTCGGTCTTCATGATCAGCCAGGTGCAGCCTAGCAAGGCATAAGCCACGATCAGCGCCACGCCACAGAACATCGTGAACGGTGTCAACCAATCCAGCGAGCCACCGGCAAACTGGCGGTTCACCACCGGAATCCCATCGATGAATGCTCCCAACGCCACGCCCTGAAAGAACGTCGCCGCCAGCGAACCGCCGATGAACGCCTTATCCCACAGGTGCCGCTTGTGGTCCTTGGCCTTGAAGCGGAACTCGAACGCCACGCCCCGGAAGATCAACCCGATCAACATCAGGATCAACGGCAGGTACAACGCCGACAACACCACCGAATAGGCCAGCGGGAACGCGCCGAACAACCCCGCGCCTCCCAGTACCAGCCAGGTTTCGTTGCCGTCCCACACGGGCGCCACGGTGTTCATCATCACGTCACGGTCGGTCTTGCCCTTCACGAACGGAAACAGGATGCCGATCCCTAAGTCGAAGCCGTCCATGACCACGTACATCATAATCCCGAAAATGATGATCACAGCCCAGATCAGCGGAAGATCAATACCCATCTCAATGCCCCTTGTGCTGGATGTCGTCGTGCTGTTGGGATGACGAGTCGTTGTCGGTGCCATCATCGGCAGCGGACAAAGGACGGGCCGGCGTACGTTTCTGGCCAGGGCCACCGTGGGTCGGCTCGGTGACTTCATACGTCACAGGACCTTTGCGCACCAGGCGCATCATGTAGCCCAACCCGGCGCCGAACAGCGCGAAGTACACCACCACGAACAACACCAGGGTGATCGTCATCTGCGCCAGGCTATGCCCCGAGGACGCATCCGCCGTGCGCATCAACCCGTAGACCACCCACGGCTGACGGCCGATTTCGGTGGTAAACCAACCGGCAAGAATTGCGATCAGGCCGGAGGGGCCCATCCACAGCGCCAGGTACAGGAACGGTTTGGACGTGTACATCCTGCCGCCCCGCCGCAGCCACAAACTGAACAGCCCGGTGAAGATCATCAAAAAGCCCAGGCCGACCATGACCCGGAACGACCAGAACACCACGGTCGAATTCGGGCGATCCTCAGGCGGGAACTCCTTGAGTGCCGGCACCTGTTTGTCCAGGGAGTGGGTCAGGATCAGGCTGCCCAGGTAGGGGATTTCCACCGCATATTTGGTTTTTTCAGCCTTCATATCCGGCCAGCCGAACAGAATCAGCGGGGTGGGTTCATTGCCTTTATTTTCCCAGTGACCTTCAATCGCGGCGATTTTCGCCGGCTGATGCTCAAGGGTGTTGAGGCCGTGGAAGTCACCGATCACCGCCTGGATAGGCGCCACGATCAGCGCCATCCACATCGCCATCGAGAGCATTTTGCGGATCGCCGGGTTGTCCTTGCCGCGCAGCAAGTGCCAGGCCGCCGACGAACCGACGAAGAACGCCGTGGCCACGAAGGCGGCCGTGGCCATGTGCGCCAGGCGATAGGGGAACGACGGGTTGAAAACGACGGCGAACCAGTCGGTCGGGATCACGCGGCCATCGACGATCTCAAAGCCCTGCGGGGTCTGCATCCAGCTATTGGACGAGAGGATCCAGAAGGTCGAGATCAACGTCCCCACGGCCACCATCACGGTGGAGAAGAAGTGCAGGTTGCGCCCCACCTTGTTCCAGCCGAACAGCATCACACCAAGGAAACCGGCTTCGAGGAAGAAGGCCGTGAGCACTTCATACGTCAGAAGCGGCCCGGTGACGGCGCCGGCAAAGTCCGAGAAGCGACTCCAGTTGGTGCCGAACTGGTAGGCCATGACCAGGCCGGAGACCACGCCCATGCCGAAGTTGACGGCAAATATCTTCGACCAGAAATGGTAGAGGTCACGGTAGGTGTCGTTGCGGGTCTTGAGCCACAAGCCCTCCAGCACCGCGAGGTAACTGGCCAGGCCAATGGTGATCGCCGGGAACAGGATGTGGAACGAGATGGTGAACGCGAATTGAATTCGGGCGAGATCGAGCGCCTCCAAACCGAACATAAGTCTTCCTCTGTCAGGTAATACCGGCTGCTGGCGGGAGCCTGCACCCACTGCCCCCACGGATATGGAGTGTGGCGAATTTCAATTCGTTTCTTTTTTTAACCCACCACGCAGGGATTCTGGCCTTACGGCCGCCCGATCAAGCCCCATGCAGGCCTTGATCTGGATCAAGCATTGCTGAAAGAGTAGTCCCATTTTGTGTGTCCAGTTATGTGGTCTTTTGCCGCGTGACAGCTTGCCTCAGTGCTGTTCTTGCAACTAATTGTTACAGCATGATGCTAATCTCGCCCTTCCCTCCGGCCGTTGACTTGAATTCCCGATGCCTAGTGAACCCGCGTTGCTGTTGCGTCACCATCGCCCTTTCATCGCGTTCTGGCTGGCGCGGATCTTCACCGCCAGCGGCTTCCAGATGCTCACCGTGGCCATCGGCTGGAACCTCTACCAGTTGACCGGCAATGTGCTGGACCTGGGGTTGGTCGGCCTGGTGGAGTTCGTGCCGCGCGTACTGTTCATGCTGCACACCGGGCATGTGGCCGACCGCTATGAGCGACGCAAAGTCGCCGCCATCTGCCAGACCGTGCAGGCATGTATCGCCCTGTCATTGGCCATTGGCGGCCTGACCGGCAACGTCACCCGCGAGATGATCTTTATCCTCGCCTTCCTGCTCGGCGCCGCCCGCTCCTTCGAAATGCCCACCACCCAGGCGCTGCTGCCCAGCATCGTGCCCAGCGCGCTGTTCCCGCGGGCCGTGGCTTCGTCGCAATCGGCCCAGCAACTGGCGACCATCGTCGCCCCGGCGCTGGGCGGTCTGCTGTATGCGTTCGGCAGCGTCTGGGTATATGGCCCCACGGTGGTGCTGTACCTCATCGCCTGCGGGCTGACCCTCAACCTGCCCGCCCGCCAGACCCCGCTGAACAAAGGCAAGGCCACCCTGGATTCGCTGCTGGCCGGCATTCGCTTTATCCGCAGCCGCCCGGACATTCTCGGCGCGATTTCCCTCGACCTGTTCGCCGTGCTGCTGGGTGGCGCCACCGCGCTGCTGCCGGTGTTTGCCAAGGACATCCTGCTGACCGGCGCCTGGGGCCTGGGGCTGTTGCGCTCGGCGCCGGCGGTGGGCGCGTTGTTGATGTCACTGTGGCTGGCACGGTTTTCGGTCGACCGCCAGGTGGGCCGCGTGATGTTCACCGCCGTCGGCGTGTTCGGCGTGGCGACGATTGCCTTCGGCCTGTCCACCTCGTTCTGGTTTTCCCTGGCGGTGCTGGTGGTGCTGGGCGCGGCGGACATGATCAGCATGGTCATCCGCGCGTCCTTCGTGCAGTTGGAGACGCCGGATGAAATGCGCGGACGGGTCAGTGCGGTCAACGGCCTGTTTATCGGCGCGTCCAACCAGTTGGGTGAGTTCGAATCCGGGATTACCGCCCACTGGTTCGGCACCGTGCCCGCGGTAGTCATGGGCGGGATTGGCACGCTGGTGGTGACCGGGGTGTGGATCAAACTGTTCCCGACGTTGGCGAATCGGGATCGGATGCATGTGCCGGTGGAAGAAGCGAAAGTCTGAGCGTCACCACGGGACCTTATTTTGGTAAAAGGCCCATGTGGGAGGGGGCTTGCTCCCTCCCACATGGGTTATGCGGTGTTTTCAGAGCACTTTGTCCAACGTGATCGGAAACTCCCGCACCCGCTTGCCGGTGGCATGGTAAATCGCATTCGCCACTGCCGCCGCTACCCCGACAATCCCGATCTCCCCCACGCCCTTGGACCCCAGGGCATTGACGATCTCGTCGTGTTCATCGACAAACACCACGTCAACGTCGCCGATATCGGCATTCACCGGGATGTGGTATTCGGCCAGGCTGTGGTTCATGTAGCGCCCCAATCGGTGGTCGATCTGGGTCTCTTCATGCAGCGCCATGCCGATGCCCCACACCACGCCGCCAAGGATCTGGCTGCGCGCCATCTTCGGATTGACCACCCGCCCGGCGGCAATCGCGCTGACGACTCGGCTGACCTTGATGGTGCCCAGGTCTTCGTCCACCCGCACTTCGACGAATACCGCCGAGTGGGTGGCGGTGGCATAGCCCTCGCGCTTCTTGTCCGGCGCGCTGTCGACCTGCACCTGCAGCGCCTCTTCGCCGCTGTCCTTGACCAGTTGCGCCAACGTCACACTCACGTCCCCCGCGTGCAAGTGGCCGTCTTCAAAGCGCACAGACTCGGCAGCCTTGAAGACCGGGTAAGTCTGCCGGGCGATGGTCAGCAGTTTGGCGGTCAGCGCTTGGCAGGCTTGCTGAACGGCGGTGCCGACGGAGGACACGGTAAACGAGCCGCCCTGCAGCGGCGCCGTGGGCAAGGAGGAATCACCGAGCACAAAACGTACATCTGACATCGCCACGCCACTGGCCTGCGCCGCAATCTGGGTCATCACCGTGTAGGTGCCGGTGCCGATATCCGTGGTGGCACTGCTGACGGTGAGTTTGCCCTGCGCATCGATGCTCGCCTTGGCGCTGGCTTTCATCTGCATCGCTTCCCAGACGCCGCCGGCCATGCCCCAGCCGATCAACTGGCGGCCGTCGCGCATGCTGCGCGGCTCTGGGTTGCGCTGCTTCCAGCCGAACCGTTCGGCACCCTCGCTGTAGCACTCGCGCAAGGCTTTGCTCGACCAGGGTTTGTCTTCGTTGCCATTGCGTTCGGCATAGTTGATCAGGCGCAGTTGCACCGGGTCGATGGCCAGGGCGCAGGCCAGTTCATCCATGGCACATTCCAGGCCGATCAACCCCAGGGCGGCGCCGGGCGCGCGCATGTCCAATGGCGTGAACACATCCAGCGGCACCAGCTTGTAGGTCATCTGCACGTTGTCGCAGTGATAGAGCATGCCGCTCCACTCCACCACGTGTTCGCTGAAGTCTTCGAAACGCGAGGTCTGGCCAATTGCCGTATGCCCAAGCGCCAGCAATCGACCGTTGGCGGCCGCGCCCAGTTGCAGGCGTTGCAAGGTGCGCGGGCGGTAGCCGAAGGTGAACATCTGCTGGCGCGTGAGGGTGACGCGCACCGAGCGCTTGAGTGCCAGCGACGCCATCACCGCCAGCGGCAGTTGGTATTGCGGGCGCAGGCCCGAGCCGAACGCACCGCCGACAAATGCGGCAAAAATGCGCACCTGGCTTTTATCCAGGCCGAAGACCTTTTGCACATAGGCCTGGCAGTTCTGCGGCCCCTGGGTTTTGTCATGGATATGCAACGTGCCATCCGGCTGATACAGCACGGTGCTGGCGTGGGGTTCCATGGGGTTGTGGTGTTCGATGGGAGTGCTGTAGTGCAGATCGAGGCTGATGGCCGCGCCGGACCATTCGGCCTGGAAGTTGCCACGCGGCGCGGGGGGCGTCTGCGGTGAGGGATGGGCTTGTTCCTGCTGGGTGAGCAGGTCCGTCTCGAAGGCTTCCTGCTCGAACTCGATCTCGATCAAGGAGCCCGCATGCCGTGCCAGCTCCAGGTTATCAGCGATCACCAGGGCCAACGGCTGCCCGCTGTAGAGCACGCGGTCGTTGTAAAGCGGGCGAAACGGCGAGCCATCGGCGGCATCGGCGTCGGCAAAGGCATCGTCATAGCTGGCGATTTGCGGCCGGTTGAGGTGATGGATGACGTCCACCACACCCGGCAGCGCCAGGGCTTTGGAGGCATCGATGCGGGTTACCCGACCTTTGGCAATGGTGCTGGAGACCACGCTGCCATGCAGCAGGCCGTCTTCGGGGAATTCCCCGGCATAACGCGCCTGCCCCGTGACCTTGAGCAGACCGTCGACACGGTCCAGGGGTTTGCCGATGGCACTCATGGCTGTTCTCCTGCGACGGCGGCGTCGCTCAAGGCGCGAATGATTGCGCGGCGCGCCAGCTTGATCTTGAAGCCGTTGTGTTCCAGCGGCTCGGCGTCTTGCAACAGCGCGTCGGCAGCGTTGCTGAACGTCTCGCGACTGACGGCCTGGCCGATCAACGCGGCCTCCACTGCACGGTCACGCCAGGGTTTATGGGCCACGCCGCCCAGAGCCAGGCGCGCGTCAATGATCACCTCGCCGTCCAGCTCAAGGGCCGCGGCGACGGAGACCAAGGCAAAGGCGTAAGAGGCACGATCACGGATCTTGAGGTAATGGCTATGCCGGGCCAGCGAATCGGCGGGCAGCTCAACGGCAATGATCAGTTCGTCGTCGGCCAATTGGTTGTCGCGTTGCGGTGCGTCGCCGGGCAAGCGGTGGAAGTCGGCGAACTCGATCACCCGTGCGCCAGCTCGGCCTTCGACATGCACCCGCGCCTCCAGCGCCGCCAGGGCCACGCACATGTCCGACGGGTGCGTGGCCACACACTGCTCGCTGGCGCCGAGGATCGCATGGATGCGGTTCAGACCGCTGCGCGCCGGGCAGCCGCTGCCGGGCTCGCGCTTGTTGCAGGGCACCGTGGCGTCATAAAAGTAATAGCAGCGCGTACGCTGCAGCAGGTTGCCGCCGGTACTGGCCATATTGCGCAATTGCGGCGAGGCCCCGGCCAGGATGGCTTGGGACAACAGCGGATAACGCTGCTCGATCAAGGGGTGCCAGGCCAGGTCCGCATTGCTCACCAACGCGCCGATGCGCAGGCCGCCGTCGGCGGTTTCCTGGATGTCATGCAGCGCCAAGCCGGTGATGTCGATCAGGTGGTCGGGGCGGCTGATGTTTTCTTTCATCAGGTCCAGCAGGTTGGTGCCGCCGGCGATGAAGCGCGAAGCGGCGCTGCTCAGGCGCACGGCCTCCTGCACATTCACCGGTTTGCTGTATTGGAAGGGATTCATCGCTCACCTCCCAGGGCATCTTCAATGGCATCGCGGATATTGCTATAGGCGCCGCAACGGCACAGGTTGCCGCTCATCAATTCCTGGATTTGCGCCGTGTCGTGGGCGCGGCCTTCATTGGCCAGGCCGACGGCGGAGCAGATCTGGCCGGGGGTGCAATAGCCGCATTGGAAGGCGTCATGCTTGATAAAGGCTTGCTGCATCGGGTGCAGTTGGTCGCCGTTGGCCAGGCCTTCGATGGTGGTCAACTCGGCGCCGTCGCACATCACTGCCAGGGTCAGGCAGGCGTTGATGCGTTTGCCATCGCGCAATACGGTGCAGGCGCCGCATTGGCCGTGGTCGCAGCCCTTTTTGCTGCCGACCAGGTCGAGTCGTTCGCGCAGCAGGTCGAGCAAGGTGGTCCAGGGCAACACGTCCAGCTGGCGGTCCTGGCCATTGAGAGTCAAGCGTATCGAGTGGGCGACAAACGGTTGGGCCGCCGCGCCATTGGGGGTCTCGCTCATAAACACCTCACGGGTTGGTGTGCATCCGCGGCGTTCAGGGAAATCGCCGTCTCAGGGCTACGACTTCCCGGGGTTTTGAGCGTTCAAGCTGATTGATCAGCGGATATTGAGCAGGGTCTTGAGGGTATTTCGCGGCGGGTTGATCGACGAGTTGCTGTATTCGAACCAGCCCTGGGCCTCGACATTCAAGTCAAATACATAGATGTAGCCCATCAAGGTGCCCACGCCGTTGCAGGCCTGGCTGACGTTGCCGACCTGGCACACCGGTGTGCGCTGGCCGTTGAGTACCGCGCCATTGAAGAGGCCTACCGGGTTGTTGCCCAGGCCCACCTCCATCACCGACACTTTGGTGGGCCCTCGGTGCGTGCACATCTGGGTTGTGCTGGTGCGTTCCGGGATAGTTTCCGTGCAACCGGCCGACTCGACCTTGAACACACGCACCTCGCTCAAGGCCGGTGCAGTCGCGCCCCACACCGGTGCTGCGCCCAGCCACAGGCCAAGACAAGGGATCAGGGCTAGACTCCACGCGTTGGCTTTTTTCATGCTGTCGATGACCCGCTGTTGAACGTCGGCGCAGTATGCCTCAAGCCCATGCGCCACACAGCCTCGGCTGCTGGTATGATGCGCCGCTTTTTCCGATCCTCTCTGAAACCACAGGCGCTTGGCGCAGTTTGTGCTTTGACTTAGAGGTCAACAAATCACGACGCAAAATAGCGTCACAGGGAGCAGGCATGCTGGAAAAGCTGTTTCAACTCAAGGCACACAACACCAACGTGCGCACCGAGATCCTCGCGGGCATCACGACATTCCTGGCCATGGCCTACATCCTGTTCGTGAACCCGAGCATCCTCGGCGAAACCGGCATGGACAAGGGCGCGGTGTTCGTCGCGACCTGCCTGGCGGCGGCCATCGGTTCGACCGTAATGGGCCTGATCGCCAACTACCCGATTGCGCTCGCGCCGGGCATGGGTCTCAACGCCTTCTTTACCTACACCGTGGTGTTGCACATGGGCCACACCTGGCAGGTGGCGCTGGGTGCGGTATTCATTTCGGCGGTGCTGTTCTTCCTGCTGTCGATCTTCCGTATCCGTGAGTGGATCATCAACGCCATCCCCCTGCCCCTGCGTTCGGCGATTGCGGCCGGTATCGGCCTGTTCCTGGCACTGATCGCGCTGCACAACGCACAGATCGTCGTCAGCAACCCGGCCACCATGGTTGGTCTGGGCGACCTGACAAAAGCTGCCCCCATCCTTGCCACCCTCGGTTTCGTGTTGATCGTCGCACTCGAAGCCCTGGCCGTGCGCGGTGCGGTGCTGATCGGCATTCTCGCGGTCACCATTGCCTCCATCGTATTGGGCGTCACTCCGTTCGGCGGCGTGACCTCGATGCCGCCCTCTCTGGCCCCGACCTTCCTGCAACTGGATATCAAGGGCGCGCTGGACATCGGCCTGGTCAGCGTGATCTTCGCTTTCCTGTTCGTCGACCTGTTCGACAACTCCGGCACCCTGATCGGCGTTGCCAAGCGCGCCGGCCTGATGGGCAAGGACGGTCATATGCCGAAAATGGGCCGCGCGCTGATCGCCGACAGCACCGCCGCCATGGCCGGCTCCCTGCTGGGCACCTCGACCACCACCAGCTACATCGAGTCCGCTGCCGGGGTGAGCGCCGGTGGGCGTACCGGTCTGACGGCCATCGTGGTTGCGATCCTGTTCCTGCTGGCCTTGTTCTTCTCGCCACTGGCGGCCAGCGTGCCGGCCTTCGCTACCGCGCCGGCGCTGCTGTTCGTGGCCGTGCTGATGACTCAGGGCCTGGCCGAAATCGACTGGGATGACATTACTGTGGCAGCGCCGGTGGTGATCACCGCCCTGGCGATGCCCTTCACTTACTCCATCGCCAATGGCATCGCCTTCGGTTTCATCGCCTGGACCGCCATCAAGCTGCTTTCGGGCCGCTACCGTGAGCTGAACCCGGCGCTGGTGATTCTGTCGATTCTGTTCGTGATCAAGCTGGGCTGGTTCAACGCATGACTTTTGACGCCGCACGCTACACCGCTCAACTGCAAGACAAGGTCACGCGCCTGCGTGACCTGCTGGCACCGTTCGACGCGCCCGAGCCGCAGGTATTCGATTCGCCGCTGCAGCACTTTCGCCTGCGGGCGGAGTTCCGCCTGTGGCGCGAAGCCGGTGAGCGCCACTACGCGATGTTTTCCCAGGACGACAAGCGCACGCCGATCCTGATCGAAGAGTTCCCCATCGCCAGCCAGCGCATCAACCAATTGATGCCGCAGCTCAAGGCCGCCTGGCAAGCCAGCGCCGCCCTGAGCCACAAGCTGTTCCAGGTGGAGTTCCTCACCACCCTGGCCGGCGATGCAATGATCACGCTGTGCTATCACCGCCCGCTGGATGAGCATTGGCACACGGCGGCGAGCAAGCTCGCGGCCGACCTGAACGTGAGCATCATCGGCCGCTCCAAGGGCAAGCGCGACGTGATCGGCCACGACTACGTGGTGGAAAAACTCGAGGTCGGCGGGCGCACCTTCAGCTACCGCCAACCCGAAGGCGCGTTCACCCAGCCCAACGGCACGGTGAACCAGAAGATGCTCAACTGGGCATACGAAGCTTTGGGCGATCGCCCGGATGACCTGCTGGAGCTGTACTGCGGCAACGGCAACTTCACCCTGCCGTTGGCGACCCGCGTGCGCAACGTGCTGGCCACCGAAATCAGCAAGACCTCGGTCAACGCCGCCTTGAGCAACCTCGATGAAAACGCGGTGGATAACGTCACCCTGGTGCGCCTCTCCGCCGAAGAACTCACCGAAGCGCTGAATGAAGTGCGCCCGTTCCGCCGTTTGCACGGCATCGACCTGAAAAGCTACGAATTCGGCAGCGTCTTCGTCGACCCGCCCCGCGCCGGCATGGACCCGGACACCTGCGAACTGACCCGACGCTTCGACAACATCCTGTACATCTCCTGCAACCCGGAAACCTTGGCGGCGAACATTGCGCAATTGCATGACACGCACCGGATCACCCAGTGTGCGATGTTTGACCAGTTCCCGTGGACGCACCATATGGAATCCGGAGTGTTGCTGACTCGTCGGTAAGCCCCCAAAGCACACCGCAGCTGAAAATGTGGGATCGGGCTTGCTGTGGTGAGCAGGCTTGTCCTGCGCCGGGCTGCGAAGCAGCCCCATTGGATTCTCAGTTAACCCGCCGTGGGACAAGCCCCTCCCGACAGCAAGCCCGCTGCAACATTGGATCTTCATGTATCCGGTGAATCGGTAGTTTCCGGCACTTCCTTGCGTGGCCGGCCGCCCTTCTTGCCGTTGGCGCGGGCGGCAGCGGATTTGGCGGCGCTGCTTTTGCGACCATTACGCGACGCTACCAGGCTGGTGGCCAGGTCCATCAAGGGCTGGCTGGTGGCGATCAAGCCCGTAATCGAAACATCCAGGTCCCGCGCCTCACAGCACAGCGCCTTGCCGCCAAAACCGACCTCCAACTGCTGGAAATCCTGCAAGGAAAACCCTTCGAATTCCGGTAGACCGGCCACAGGCAAAAGGATGCGGCTGCCGTCGCTGAAACCGATGGAAAGGCAGTCGTGCTCATAGCGCACGTCACTGGCGTTGGCATACAAACGCTTCAGCTTGCGACCACGGGCGATTGCCTTGTCGATGTCGGCCTCAGTGATCGGTACAGTGGGTACAACCTTGGCTTTTACGATTTTCATAAATTAATCCCCACGCAACCTGGTGCCCTTACCAGATTCAAAATTGTCCGTTGCTCTACGGCGTCGTGCCTGGCGTTTGCGATGACATAGACACCTCGTCGAATGACCAACCCTGGAACCAACTCACCCGCGTCCCAATCCCAGGAATGATTCTCCAGGCAAACGGTTTGCAGTTTTTCCCACCAGATCCTGCGTGCCCGCGCCAAATAGTGCCGCTGCATGATCGCCTCCCGTATACCCTCAAGAACCGCTGTTGACGGCCGTCTCCGTTCAGGGTCCACATCCCACAACTCCACCTGCCCATCCAGAAAACTGAAACGAAACCGCGCATCCCATCCCTTACCCCGTACATGCACATGAGGCGGGCAATGCTCGTCCCTGAGAAACACCGAAATCACATAGCCCTTGTAATCCCCTACTCTCATCGTAACCCATCCGTTAGGTTATTTTCCGCCAGGTAACAATTTTTCCGCATCACCCGACAACCGGCTCCTGCTCGCGAAGCTGTCTCAAAGATTAGTAACGAGGAACAAGGCGTCGAATGCCGGGTTGTAACGACGCATGAAGGAAGAGTTGGCTGCGCTGCTTTCTAACGTTCGGTAATCGAACACATCCGCCGCGACCGATTGACCAAATTAACCATTCAGTACATTTTATCGCCACAACGAACAAAAACTGTGGAGATACACCTGATGCCGCCTATCGTGCTGGTGCTCAACGGCCCCAATCTCAACCTGCTCGGCACCCGCGAGCCTGCCACCTATGGCCATGAAACCCTGGCCGACATCGCCGCCCTGTGTGGCCGCAGCGCTGAAAAACTCGGGCTGAAGATCGAGTTTCGCCAGACCAACCACGAAGGCGAACTGCTGGACTGGATCCACGGTGCCCGTGCGCGTTGCGCCGGCATCGTGATCAACCCGGCGGCCTGGACCCACACCTCGGTGGCGATTCGTGATGCGCTGGTGGCCAGTGAAGTGCCAGTGATCGAAGTCCACTTATCCAATGTGCATGCACGCGAAGCGTTTCGTCATCACTCGTTTGTATCGCCTATCGCCAAGGCGGTGCTCGCAGGCTTTGGCAGCCATGGCTACCACCTGGCCCTGGAGCATTTCAGCCAGTTGCTCAAGGGGTCGGCTCGATGAAACCGCGCATCCTCGCCGGCCTGATCGGCGCCGGCATCCAGGCTTCCCGCACCCCAGCCCTGCATGAACAGGAAGGCGATGCCCAGGGCCTGCGTTACCTGTATCGCCTGATCGACCTTGAACCGCTGCACCTGGACATCAACGCCCTGCCTGACCTGCTGCGCGCCGCCGAGCAGATGAACTTCACCGGCTTGAACATTACCTACCCGTGCAAGCAGGCGATCCTGCCGTTGCTCGATGAATTGTCCGACGAGGCCCGGGGCATCGGCGCGGTGAATACCGTGGTACTCAAGGATGGCAAACGCATCGGCCACAACACCGATTGCCTGGGCTTTGCCGAAGGGTTCCGGCGCAACTTGAATGATGTGCCGCGCCAGCGCGTGGTGCAGATGGGCGCCGGTGGTGCGGGCGCGGCGGTGGCCCATGCGCTGCTGGCCGAAGGTGTAGAGCAGTTGAACATTTTCGATGTGGACGCAGCCCGCGCCCGCGAGCTTGTGGATAACCTGGCGCAGCGTTTCGGCACCGGCCGTGCCCAGGTCGGCAGCCACCTGGAAAACGCCATGGCCGAGGCGGATGGCCTGGTCAACACCACGCCGATGGGCATGGCCAAGCTGCCCGGCACGCCGGTGCCGGCTGAGCTGTTGCGGGCCGAACTATGGGTCGCGGAAATCGTGTATTTCCCGCTGGAAACCGAACTGCTGCGCAACGCCCGCGCCCTGGGTTGCCGCACGCTGGATGGTGGCAACATGGCGGTGTTTCAGGCGGTGAAGGCGTTTGAGTTGTTCAGTGGCGAGATAGCGGATGCGCAGCGGATGCTGGCGCACTTCAAGGGCATGAATACCTGACTGTAGAAACCAAATCCAAATGTGGGAGGGGGCTTGCTCCCTCCCACATTTTAAGCCCGTTTCCACATGAGGTTCTGCGGTGACTTCAGGCCTGCAGGTACCGCAACACCGACTCACAGATCATCTCGCGATGCCGCTGCTTAACCACCTCATCCGACAGCTCGATCTGAAAAATCTCACTGAACGTATGGCGGTTGGACACCCGGTAAAAGCTGAATGAGTTGATCAGCAAGTGCACGTCCAGCGGCTCCAACCCTTCCCGGAACAACCCCATTTGGGCACCCCGGCGCAAGGTCTCGCCCAGCCCTTCCAGGATCTTGCTGTTCATGGCCTTGATGGTGTCGGTGCGTTTGACGTATTCGGCGTTGTGGATATTTTCGATGCTGACGATGCGCACGAAATCCACGTTCTGGTCATGGTGATCAAAGGTGAATTCCACCAGCCGCCGAATCGCCTCACGCGGTTCCAGCGCGGTGAGGTTCATGCGCGTTTCGGTGTTGCGGATATCGCCGTAGAGTTTCTCCAGCACCTCGACGTACAACTGCTCCTTGCTGCCGAAGTAGTAATAGATCATGCGTTTGGAGGTGTGGATGCGCTCGGCGATGGCGTCGACGCGAGCGCCGGACAGGCCCTGCTGGACAAACTCCACAATGGCTTCCTGGAGGATGTTTTCGCGGGTCTTTTCCGGGTTGTTCTTACGACTCTTGCGCGGTGCGTCTGACACCGCGGGGAGTTCGGGACTCGAGGTCATGGTGCGCTCACGGCCATTGTATGCAGACGGTGATTATGGGCTGCGACGCGCGCTGAAGGAAGCGCTCGACTCGTCGTTATAAACGCGCCTGGCGCACCGCACCGCTGCGGGACTTGGCCATGGCCGCCAGGCGCACGGCGACGTTGGCCGCGCCGTAGCCGGCATAACCGTTCTTGCGCTGGATGATCTCGAAGAAAAACCGCCCTTCGAAGGGTTCGGTGTACACGTGAAACAACTCTCCACCCTGGGCGTCTCGGTCATACAGCACGTTGTAGTACGCCAGCTCGCTGAGAAACTCGTCGTCAAAGTCGAAGCGCGCCGCCAGGTCATCGTAGTAGTTGAGCGGGATATCCAGCAGTGGCACACCCGCCTCTTTGGCGCGGCGCACTTCGGCGAAAATATCCGCACAGTCGAAGGCAATGTGATGCACGCCCGAACCGCGATAGCTCGACAACGCGTGGGAAATCGCGGTGTTGCGGTTCTCGGAGATGTTCAACGGCAGGCGAATCGAGCTGCATCGGCTGCGCAATGCGCGGCTTTTCACCAGGCCATAAGGGTCGGGCAGCACCACTTCGTCATCGGCTTCGAAGTCCAGCAAACTCTTGTAGAACAGCACCCAGCTGTCGAGACTGTCGGCTGGCAAGGCCATGGCCATATGGTCGATGCGCAGCAGGCCGCCACCATCGGTCGCGGCCGGTTGCAGGTTGAAATCGGTGTCGTACAGCCCGCCCTCGCTGGGGTCCACCAGGTAAATCAGGCTGCCGTCCGGTGCACGCACGGCCGCCAGTTCCAGCTCGTTGGGCCCGACCAGGCCACGATAGGGCTGGCCCTTGTACGCCACCGCTCGTTCCAGCGCCTTGGCGCTGTCCTTGACCCGAATTGCCGTGGCGCACAACGACGGCCCATGGGCTTCGAAAAAGTTATGCGCAAAGGAGTAGGGCTCGCAGTTGAGGATCAGGTTGATATCGCCCTGGCGCAGCAGGCTCACGCTCTTGGAGCGGTGCTGCCCGGCCTTGACGAAGCCCAGGCGTTCCAGCCAGTTCGTCAGCTTGGCCCCGAGGTTTTCATCCACGGCAAATTCGAGGAACTCGATACCGTCGTATTCGCTGACAGGCGGCGTTTGGAACAGGATATCCAACGGCGCGGCCGGCTGTTCTTCGGCCAGGCGCTGGCGGGTTTTCTCTTCCAGGTACAGCAGCGAGCGCAGGCCATCGGCGGCGTTCGCGCGGGTCGGCGCGGCGCGGAAGCCATCGTTGAAGATCTCCAGGGACAATGGCCCGGTGTAACCGCTCTGGATGATTGGCGCGAGAAAGCCCGCCAAGTCAAATTCGCCCTGGCCGGGGAAACACCGGAAATGCCGGCTCCACTCCAGCACGTCCATGGCCAGGATCGGCGCGTCGGCCATCTGCACGAAAAAGATTTTGTCGCCGGGAATCTGGGCGATGCCACTTGGGTCGCCCTTGAGCGACAAGGAATGGAAGCTGTCGAGCAACACGCCGAGGCTGGGGTGATCGACCTGACGCACCAGGTTCCACACCTGCTGCCAGGTGTTCACGTGCCTGCCCCAGGCCAGCGCTTCATAGCCAATGCGCAAACCACGGCGGCCGGCGTGTTCGGCCAGCAGGCTGAGGTCATCCAGCAGAATACGTTCATCGCCTACCGAATCCGCAGAGGCATTGCTACACACCAGCACCAGGTCGGTGCCCAGTTCCTGCATCAGGTCGAACTTGCGCTCGGCGCGCTCCAGATTGCGCGCCAGGCGGTCGCGTCGGCAGCCTTCAAAGTCGCGGAACGGCTGGAACAAGGTGATGGCGATACCGAGATCGGCGCACATTTGTTTAACTTCGCGCGGGCTGCCGTCGTAATACAACAGGTCGTTCTCGAAGATCTCGACCCCATCAAACCCGGCGGCGGCAATAGCTTCGAGCTTCTCCGGCAGGGTGCCGCTCAAGGACACAGTGGCGATGGAACGTTGCATGGGCGACTCCCGGCAATGGTTATTTATGGCAAATTATTCGCCCCCAGCCTACACGCAGCAATTAAAATGTACGAACCGGTTAGTTTTTAGTGCGATTATCGAACACTATGCCCCTTTGGCGAATTGACGATTTTTTAGCCACTGCTCACCATCAATCCCGCATCACCGTGTAAGAAAAGACCCAGAACACACCATAAAAATTTCAAAAAACGGGTACAACCACATGCCTCTGCAAAACTCCGCCCTGGCCGCGCGCCCCGGCACCCCGCACGCCGGCATCGGCGACAAGATCCGCGGCGCCCTGGCCGTGGGTAAAACTCGCTGGGGCATGCTGGCCCTGGTGTTTTTCGCCACCACCCTCAACTACATCGACCGCGCCGCACTGGGCGTGATGCAGCCGATCCTCGCCAAAGAGATGAGCTGGACGGCGATGGACTACGCCAACATCAACTTCTGGTTCCAAGTGGGCTATGCGATCGGCTTTGTGCTGCAAGGCCGCTTGATTGACCGCGTCGGTGTCAAACGCGTGTTCTTCTGCGCGGTGCTGTTATGGAGCCTGGCCACCGGCGCCCACGGTCTGGCCACTTCGGCCGTCGGCTTTATGGTGTGCCGTTTTATCCTCGGGCTGACCGAAGCCGCCAACTACCCGGCCTGCGTCAAGACCACACGCCTGTGGTTCCCGGCCGGTGAGCGCGCGGTGGCCACCGGTATCTTCAACGCCGGTACCAACGTCGGCGCAATGATGACCCCGATGCTGCTGCCGTTGATCCTGCACGTGTGGGGCTGGCAGGCCGCGTTCCTGTGCATGGCATCGCTCGGCGCAATCTGGCTGGTGTTCTGGGGTTTGAAGTACTACAACCCCGAAGACCACCCGAGTGTTAAACAATCGGAACTGGACTACGTGCAACAGCACGTCGAGCCGGAACAACCGGGCGTGCCGTTCAGCCGCATCCTGCGCATGCGCGGCACCTGGGCGTTTGCCATCGCCTATGCGCTGACCGCGCCGGTATTCTGGTTCTACCTGTATTGGCTGCCGCCATTCCTGAACCAGCAATACAACCTGGGCATCAACGTGACCCAAATGGGCATCCCGCTGATCATCATCTACCTGACCGCCGACTTCGGCAGTGTGGGCGGCGGCATCCTGTCGTCATTCCTGATCGGCCGTGGGATGAACCCGATCAAGGCGCGACTGCTGTCGATGCTGCTGTTCGCCTGCTGCATCGTCGGGGTGATCATGGCGGCCGGTTCCAGCCAGCTGTGGGTCGCGGTGTTCGCCATCTCCCTGGCCATCGGCGCGCACCAGGCCTGGACGGCCAACATCTGGAGCCTGGTGATGGACTACACACCCAAGCACATGATGAGCACGGTGTTCGGCTTCGGCGGGATGTGCGCGGCCATCGGCGGCATGTTCATGACC
This sequence comes from Pseudomonas lactucae, assembly GCF_036688725.1. Taxonomy (NCBI): domain Bacteria; kingdom Pseudomonadati; phylum Pseudomonadota; class Gammaproteobacteria; order Pseudomonadales; family Pseudomonadaceae; genus Pseudomonas; species Pseudomonas lactucae. The sequence goes on from NZ_JAQQPT010000006.1 coordinate 89,023, forward strand.
CAGATCGTCGGCCACATTCTCACCGTGACCAACAACAACTACACCGTGTTGTTCACCCTGATCCCGGCGATGTACTTCATTGCGCTGACCTGGATGTACTTCATGGCGCCGCGCAAGATTCCTACGGTAGACGTGTAATTCAACGACGCCGCTGCTGCCAGGCAGCGGCCAAGCCGCTCATGCAGATCACCCCGATACCGACCACCGTGGTCATGTCGGGGGTATGACTGAATACCAGCCAGCCCAACAACCCCGCAAACACGATCTGGCAATAGCCGAACGGCGCCAGCAAGGCCGGCGCCGCGAAGCGGAATGCCTGGGTCAGCATCAAGTGCGCGGTCATCCCGCACGTGCCCAGCGCCAGCATCAACACGGCGTGCCACAGCGTCGGCACCTGCCAGAAGAACGGCACCATCGCGCTCATCACCAAGGTATTGCACAGCCCAGCGAAGAAGTTGCTGGTGGTGGGAGTGTCGTATTGGCTGAGGATGCGCGTGAGCAGTTGGTAAAAGCAGAAGAACATCGCCGAACACAACGGCAGCAGCACCGCCGGGGTGAACAGTTCGCCGCCGGGGTGGATGATCACCAGCACGCCGACAAAGCCGCAGATGACCGCCAGCCATTGGCCACGCGTGACATGCTCACCCAGCAGCGGCACCGAAAGGGCTGTCACCAGGATCGGCGCGAGGAAGTTCACCGCCGTGGCTTCCGCCAGGGGTATGTAATGCAGTGCGGTGGTGAAAAACAAACTGGTGCCGAGCAGGCACAACGCCCGCACCACCTGCATGCCGGGCCGTTTGCTGCGCAGCACGCGCAGGCCCGATTGCGGCAGGAAGATTCCGGCCATCAGCAAGGTATGCACTACATACCGCGCCCACACCACCATCACGATCGGGTAGAAGCCGGCCAGGTATTTGGACAAGGCGTCATGGCTGGAGAACAGGAACGTCGCCAGCACAATCAGCAGGATGCCTTTGAAGGGGTGATTGACGCCGGAAAGTGGGGTACTGACAGTCATGGAATTCTCTTGCGTGACGAGCGGAACGCTGAGCACTGAACGAGGTAGCGCTTAACCCGGTAATCTAGCAGCCGGGCCGGAGCCTGCCCCAAGAGCATAACCAAACACCGGGCGAACAGCGCACTAAATCCGCAGAATCGAGTCCAACCCTGCACGCTTGCCCCCGCACTGCACACTTTTTAATCAAGGCTCTGCCGCTATGAAAAAAATCTTCTTTGCTGTGTCTGCCCTCGCCCTGCTCACCGCCTGTAACCAGGAAGCCAAGGACGCGCCAAAACCTGCGCCGGCCTCCGTGCAGGCCACCCTCGTACCGGAAACTGCGCCCACCGATAAGTGGCTCGGCAAATGGGTTGGCGTCGAGGGCCTGTACCTGACCATCGCCAAGGACGACGTTGTCGGCCGTGGTCACTACCTACTCACCATGCAATATGGCCTCGACGCCGAAGACGCGGGCACCTTCAAGGGCGCCGCCTTTGAGGATGGCATCGCCTTCACCCGCCCGGACGGCCCGCAAGTGCTGCGTGCCGGCGACGGTGAAGCCACCGGTCTGAAGTGGCTGGCGGATAAAAAAGACTGCCTGATCGTAAACACCGGCGAAGGGTATTGCCGCTAATACCGGCCATACTCAACCCACATCTTTGTAGGACCGTTCTTCAAGAGGATTGCCCCCATGCTATGGAAAAAAGGCCGACGCAGCGACAACGTGGTGGACGCGCGCGATGACAGTGGCGGCGGCGGTGGCGGTATGCGCTTTGGTGGCGGCAAGGGGCTGAGTCTCACGGCCATTGCGCTGATCGTCGGCATCGGCTGGCTGACCGGCCAGGACCCGTTGCAGATCCTCGGCCAGTTGACCGGCCAGATGGAGCAGGCGCCTTCGGTGAGCACGCAGTCGCGCCAGGCGCCGCCGGCCAACGATGAGCAGGCCGATTTCGTCCGCGCGGTACTGGGCGACACCGAAGACACCTGGGCCCAGGTGTTCCAGGAAAACGGCCTGGCCTACAAGAACCCGAAACTGATCCTGTTCCGTGGCCGGGTGAATTCCGCCTGCGGCGGCGCCACCTCGGCCAGCGGGCCGTTTTATTGCCCGGCGGATCAGCAGGTGTACCTGGATCTGGACTTCTTCCGGGAAATGTCGCAACGCTTCCAGGCCGCCGGCGACTTCGCGCAAGCCTACGTCATCGCCCACGAAGTCGGGCACCACGTACAGACGCTTTTGGGCATCTCGTCCAAGATCCAGGCCGCGCGCCAGCAAGGCCGTCAGATGCAAGGCGACGGCGGCCTGCTGGTACGCCAGGAACTGCAAGCCGACTGCTTCGCCGGGGTGTGGGCCAACCGTGCGCAAAAACGCCTGAACTGGCTGGAGCCAGGCGACATTGAAGAAGCACTGAACGCGGCCAACGCCATTGGCGATGACCGTTTGCAGCAACAGGGCCAGGGCCGCGTAGTGCCGGACTCGTTTACCCACGGTACGTCGGCGCAGCGGGTGCGTTGGTTCAAGACCGGCTTCGCCCAGGGCCAGATCACTCAATGCGATACGTTTGCGGCCAAGAGTCTGTAATCAATGAATAAACCATGGGGTTTACTGCTGGCGGTTCTGGCGTCGTGCTCAACCTTGGCGGCCGAACACGGCGTGAAGGTCGTCAGCCCCGATCGTTTTCACCTGCAGGCCGGCGACCTCAGCCTGGGCCTGAGCCAGGACTGGCGCCAGCCGTTGCCTGGCGTCACCCGCGCGTTGATCATCGTGCATGGCCGCCTGCGCAATGCCCAGACCTACCTGAACAGCGGCAACGAGGCCGCTGAACACGCCGGGGTCGGCGCCACCACCCTGGTGATCGCGCCGCAGTTTCTCAATGACGCCGACATCAAGCGCCACCACCTGGATAACCAGGTACTGCACTGGAACGGCAACAGCTGGATGGCCGGCGAGCCGTCTGTCGGCCCTGGTCAACTCAGTTCTTACGGCGTACTCGACCACCTGATCAAGCACCTGGGCAACCGCAAACTGTTCCCGGCGCTCAAGGAAATCGTGGTGGCCGGGCATTCCGGCGGTGGGCAAGTCGTCCAGCGTTTCGCCCTCACCGGTCACGACCACCCGACCCTGCAAGCCGAAGGCATCCGCCTGCGTTATGTGGTGGCCAATCCCTCGTCCTACGCCTACTTCAGCCCGCAACGCCCGGTCAAATTCGACGCCGCCACCTGCCCGAGTTTCAATGACTGGAAGTACGGCATGCAGAACCTGCCGGCCTACGCCGAAGGCCGGGGGCCCCAGCAGTTGGAACAGGCGTATGTGTCGCGCGACATTACCTACTTGCTGGGCCAGCAAGACACCGACCCCAACCACCCGGCGCTGGATAAAGGCTGCGAAGCCGAGACCCAGGGCGCGTATCGATTGATTCGCGGACACAACTACTTTGACTACCTCAAACTGCGCCATCCGCAGTTGCGCCAGACGCTGGTGGAAGTGCCGGGGGTGGGGCATGACGGGGATGGGATGTTTACGTCGCCGGAAGGACAAAAGGTTCTGTTCCCTCAGTAACCCCCTGAAGAAACCGGGTTAAAACTGTGGGAGGGGGCTTGCTCCCTCCCACATTTAATCTTCATTGTCTGGGCTGGATCATTCGGCGCAGCGCCGCGCAATCCTCGGCATGCCAGTCCGCCAACTCCGGCCACGGGTTTTCCGGCAGGTTAACCAGCACCGTCTTCGCCCCCGCCGCCCGACCGCAATCCAGGTCAAAACGGTAATCGCCGACCATCACCATCTCACTCGGCGCCACCTCCCACGCCGCAGCCAGCTTTAACAAGCCACCCGGGTCCGGCTTGGGCGGCGCATCCTCGCGGCCCAGTACATCCTCGATGGCGAAGCAGTCCGCCAGACCGATCGCTTGCAGCGTCACATGCGCCAATTCCTGCGCATTGCGCGTCAGAATCCCCAGGCGATAACCGCGCCCGGCCAACTCGCGCACCAACGCCACCGCACCCGTGGCCGCCACCGAACCCAGCGCCAACTCACGCTCATGCTCCAGCAGCCAGGCGTGCTTGGCCGCCGCGATATCGGCGGGCAATGCGGCCAGATGGGTGAGGATGTCGTCCTCGGGCGCAATCTCCAGCGCCACACGAATCGCCGCAAAGTCATGCACGGCCACCGTGAGGGTGCCATCCATGTCGAACACCCAGTGCCTGACCTCGCTCAGGCTCATGCCCAATCCTTGCGATGGCGAATCAAGCCTTCCTGGGTCACCGAGGCCACCAGTTGCCCGGCGCGGTTGTACACGCTGCCGCGAGAGAAGCCACGGGAATTGCCGGCCCATGGGCTGTCCATGGCGTACAGCAACCAGTCATCGGCGCGCAGGTCGGCGTGAAACCACAGCGCGTGGTCGAGGCTGGCGACCTGCATGTCCTTTTGCCACACGGTCTTGCCGTGGGGCAGCAACGAGGTGGTCAGCAGGCCGAAGTCCGAGGCGTAGGCCAGCAGGTATTTATGCAGCGCCGGTGTGTCGGCCAGCGCGCCGTCGGCGCGAAACCACACGTACTTGACCGGGTCGGACGGCTGCGGGTTGTACGGGTCTTTTTCAGTGACGGGGCGCACTTCGATCGGCTTGGGGCACAGCAGCTTTTCGCGCATGTGCTCGGGAATCAGGTGCGCGCGTTGCTGGGTCAATTCAAGCTCCGACGGCAGGTTTTCCGGGCCGACGACCACGGGCATGGTGGTTTGATGCTCAAAGCCTTTTTCGTCGTACTGAAACGACGCGCTACAGGTGAAAATCGGGTGGCCCTTCTGGATCGCCGTCACGCGGCGCGTGCTGAAACTGCCACCATCGCGCACGCGGTCCACCGAGTACACCACTGGCAATGCCGCATCGCCGGGGCGCAGGAAATAGCCGTGCAACGAGTGCACGTGACGCGCTTCTTCTACGGTCTGGCTGGCCGCCGACAGCGACTGGCCGAGCACCTGGCCGCCGAACAATTGGCGAAAACCCAGGTCCTGGCTGCGGCCGCGAAAGAGGTTTTCCTCGATCGGCTCCAGGGTCAGCAAGTCCACCAGATCTTCCAATACTTGGCTCATAGAGCAACTCCTACAAACGATGGGGCATTCCGGGCTGCTTATCCATGCAGCGTGTCCAACCATTGGGCGCGGGTGATGCGGTACAAAACGTGCGGGCGCAGCGGGTCATCGGCTGCGACCTTGGGGTGTGCAAAATCTGCCAGGGGATCGTAATGCATACCGATGGCCTGCATGACTTTTTGTGATGGCAAATTGGTCTCGGTGGTAAAGGCGACGATTTCATCCAGCTGCAAGCGATCAAAACCACAGCGCAGCGCGGTCCATGCCGCTTCACTGGCATAACCCAGGCCCCAATGCTCGCGGGCCAGGCGCCAGCCGATCTCCACCGCTGGGGCAAAGCCGGCGTCAAAACTGACATTCTGCAAACCCGTCAGACCGATAAACTCACCGGTGTCCTTACGCTGCAACGCCCAGAAGCCAAAGCCGTATTCGGCGAAATGACCACGAATCCGACCGATCAGCGCGGCGCTTTCCAGGTGGCTCAATTGGGCCGGGAAATAGCGCATCACTTGCGGGTCGGCGCACATGCGCGCAAATTCCGCCAGGTCGCGGTCACGCCATTGGCGCAGCACCAGGCGTGCGCTTTCCAGTTCGAGTATCGGCTCCATGGGTCCCCTCCCCTTGCCATGTGCGTGAGTGTACAGCGCTGGTAAGATCCTTCGCAGTTTCCCGTCAGAAAATCCCATGCCTTTGCCATTGATCTACCACGATGACTACAGCCCTGAGTTCCCGGCAGAACACCGGTTCCCCATGGACAAGTTCCGCCTGTTGCGCGACCACCTGGTGGACAGCGGCCTGACCCTGGACAGCCAACTGCTGCGCCCGCCGCTGTGCCCGCCGCAGATTCTGGCCCTGGCTCATGAACCTGGGTATATCGAACGCTACATGAGCGGCGAGTTGTCGCGCGAAGACCAACGGCGCCTCGGCCTGCCCTGGAGCGAAGCCCTGGCCCGGCGCACGGTGCGGGCGGTGGGCGGTTCGATCCTGGCCGCCGAGCAAGCCTTGGAACACGGCTTGGCCTGTCACCTGGCGGGCGGCACGCACCATGCGCATTACGATTACCCGGCGGGCTTTTGCATCTTCAATGACTTGGCGGTGATCAGCCATTACCTGCTGGCCAGCGGCCGGGTCAACCGCGTGTTGATCTTCGACTGCGACGTGCACCAGGGCGACGGCACCGCGCGCATCCTGCACGACACGCCGGAGGCCATCACCGTGTCGCTGCACTGCGAAAAGAACTTCCCCGCGCGCAAGGCCCAGAGCGATTGGGACATCCCGTTGCCCATGGGCATGGGCGACGCCGATTACCTCAAGGTGGTCGACGATGCCCTCAACTACCTGCTGCCGCTCTACCAGCCCGACCTGGTGCTGTACGACGCCGGCGTCGATGTGCATAAGGATGACGCCCTCGGCTACCTCAAGCTGACAGACGCCGGTGTGGCCGCCCGCGATGAAAGCGTGATGCGCCATTGCCTGGGTCGCGATATTCCGGTGATGGGTGTCATCGGCGGCGGCTACAGCAAGGACCGCCCGGCCCTGGCGCGCCGCCACGGCATCCTGCACCACAGCGCACAACGGGTGTGGACGTCATCAGGTTGTCATTGATCTGTGAGCGTTACCCACAATGGCTGTGGAACGGCCTGTGGATAACTTGAGCGTAAGCGGCTGAGAGCAAGCCACTGCAAGGCTTGTAGGAAAGTGTACATTTTTTGATCAGGCAGCCGTCGCGCCGTCCGGTAGAATGCTCGGCTTATTCACAGCCCCTGTAGCCTTGCCATGCCTCACACCGTACCTCATCACGTCACTATTATCGGCGGCGGCCCAGCCGGGTTGATGGCCGCCGAAGTCCTGAGCCAGGCCGGGGTGTATGTGGACCTGTACGACGGCATGCCCTCGGTGGGGCGCAAGTTCCTGTTGGCCGGCGTGGGCGGCATGAACATCACCCATTCCGAGGCCTATCCGGCCTTTGTGTCGCGCTACGCCGAGCGCGCCCCGCAGATGGCGCCACTGTTGCGTGGGTTTGGTGCCCAAGCGTTGTGCGAATGGATTCAGGGGTTGGGCATCGAGACCTTTGTCGGCACCTCCGGTCGCGTATTTCCTACCGACATGAAAGCCGCCCCGCTGTTGCGTGCCTGGCTCAAACGCCTGCGCGACCAGGGCGTGGTTATCCACACGCGGCATCGCTGGGTGGGCTGGAATGCCGAGGGCGATTTACTTATCCACAATGCGGACGGCGAGAAAGTTGTCCACAGCGACGCCGTGCTGCTGGCGCTCGGTGGCGGCAGTTGGTCGCGCCTGGGCTCCGACGGAGCCTGGCTTAACCTGCTGGAAGGCAAAGGCGTGCCCTACGTGCGCTTGCAACCGAGCAACTGCGGCTTCGAAGTGTCGGCCTGGAGCGACTTGATGGTCAGCAAATTCGCTGGAGCACCGCTGAAAAATGTCGCCATCGGCTTGGGTGACGACAAGCCTCGGCTGGGCGAATGTGTCATCACCGCGACGGGCATCGAAGGCAGCCTGATCTATGCGTTGTCGGCGCCCATGCGTGAGGCGATCAACCGCGACGGCGCGGCCACGGTGCATATCGATTTGCTGCCGAGCAAGCCGTTGGACAAAGTGCAGGCCGCACTGGCGAAGCCGCGTGGGTCGCGTTCGATGAGCAAGCATCTGCACAGTCAGTTGGGGTTGGATGGGGTCAAGGCCGCGTTGTTGCGCGAACTGACGCCGGCTGATCACTTCAATGATCCGGCACAGTTGGCGGTGGACATCAAGGCGTTGCCGTTGACGCTGGTGAAGACGCGACCGATTGATGAGGCGATCAGCACCGCCGGCGGCGTGCCGTTTGAAGCCCTGGATGAACGACTGATGCTCAAGCAATTGCCGGGAGTGTTTTGTGCGGGGGAGATGCTGGATTGGGAGGCACCGACCGGGGGGTACTTGCTCACGGGGTGCTTTGCCAGCGGGCGGGCGGCTGGGCGAGGGATGTTGGAGTGGCTTAGAAGCAGCCACAAGCTATAAGCGACAAGCTGCAAGTAAAGGCACCACGGCGCCGACTTGCAGCTTGCGGCTTATAGCTGCTTCACTTCTTCTTACGCGGCCCCGTGTTAAACACCGGCACCTTGCGCACCGGCTTGATCGACGGCTCCACCGGCGCGGCATCCCCACTGTCCACCCATTTGCCTAGGTTGCGCTTACCACCGCCACCGGAGGTTTTAGGCTTCTTCGGTTTTTTCGGCTTCTTCACCACTTGCCCGCTGGCATCGGTGTCCGGCACGCGGTGTTCCGGTTCAAAATCCTGCTCCATGTTGCGGGTCAGGGTCTGGCGGGTCAGCATCTCGATGGCCGACAGCATGTTCACTTCATCGGCGCACACCAGGGAAATCGCCTCACCGGTGTTACCCGCGCGACCGGTACGGCCGATGCGGTGGATATAGTCCTCGGCGACGATCGGCAGGTCGAAGTTGACCACCAGCGGCAAATCTTCAATATCCAGGCCACGGGCAGCCACGTCGGTGGCCACCAGTATCTGCACTTCGCTGGCCTTGAAACGGTCCAGGGCACGCTGGCGGGTCGCCTGGGGCTTGTCGCCATGAATGCCGTCGGCATTGATGCCCAGGCCCTGCAATTTGTCCACCAGCGCATCCACGCCGTTGCGGGTCTTGGCGAACACCAGCACCTGTTTCCAGCGGCCTTTGCGCATCAGGTGCACAAACAGCTCCGCCTTGCGCTTCTTGTCCACCGGCACCACCCACTGCTTGACGGTGTTGGCGGCGACGTTGCGTGGGCTGACTTCGATGCTCAGCGGGTCGTTGAGCATCTGCCCGGCCAGCAAGCGGATGTCGTCGGAGAAGGTCGCGGAAAACAGCAGGGTCTGGCGCTTTTTCGGCAGCATGCGGTAGATGTTCGCCAGCTCTTCGGAGAAGCCCAGGTCGAGCATGCGGTCGGCTTCGTCCAGCACCAGGGTTTGCAGCTGATTGAGCTTCAGCGCGTTCTGGCGGAACAGGTCGATCAGGCGGCCAGGGGTGGCGACCAGGATGTCGACGCCCTTGCGCAGCTTCATCATCTGCGGGTTGATGCTCACGCCGCCATACACCGCGTACGTGGTCAGCGGCAGGTGTTGCGCGTACTCGGCGACGCTGGCGTGCACCTGCTCGGCGAGCTCGCGGGTTGGGCACAGGATCAGCGCACGCGCGGAGTTGGCGGCGACTTTCGGCCCTTCCAGGGTCAGCAGTTGCAGCAGCGGCAAGGCGAAACCGGCGGTCTTGCCGGTGCCGGTCTGGGCCGCGGCCATCAAGTCGCGACCGGCCAGCACCGCCGGAATGGCTTGCGCCTGCACCGGCGTCGGGGTCTGGTAGCCGAGCGTCTCAAGGGCGCGCAGCAAGGGTTCGATCAGGCCAAGGGTGGCGAAAGTCATGTATTTACCGTAGGAAAAATTCAGCGCAAGGGCGTTATGCGCGGCAGTTTACCTTATTTCCGGTTTGGGCTTGCGCCATTGGGGCAGGCTGATCAGCAGCACCGCGCTGATGATCACCAGCATCGCCAGGGCCTCTTCCAGGCCAATGGTTTCACCAACGAACACAATCCCCAGCAACACCGCCACCGCCGGGTTCACATAGGCATAGCTGGTCGCCGCCGCCGGGCGCACGTGTTTGAGCAGGTACATATAAGCATTGAAGGCGATAATCGAACCGAAGACGGTCAAGTAGGCCAGCGCCAGCCAGCCTTCCAGCGGCGGCATGGCCTGCAGGTGTTCGCCGGATACCGCGCTGGCGATCAACAGCGCCACACCCGCCACGAGCATTTCCGCTGCACTGGCCATGGCGCCCTGGGGCAGCGGCAAATGCCGGCTCCACACCGAGCCGAACGCCCACGAGGCTGCGGCGAACAACAGCAACGCGGCGCCCATCGGGCTTGATTGCAAGGTGCTGCCCATGTTGAGCATGGCAATGCCGACGATGCCCAGGATCACCCCGGCCCATTCCAGACGCGTATTGCGCGCGCCCCAGAAATACCCGCACAGCAAGGTAAACAGCGGCACCGTCGCCACCGCGAGGGCGGCGACCCCGGATGACACGCCGGTGTGCTCCGCCACGCTGACACCGCCATTGCCGAAAGTGAGCAGCAAAATGCCGATCATCCCGGCAGCCTTCCATTGCGGCCAGGTCGGCGCCGGCACGCCGCGCCATCTGAGATAGCCATACATCAACGCACCCGCCATGCAGAACCGAATGCCCGCCAGCAACAGCGGCGGCCAGTATTCCACGCCGATGCGAATCACCAGGTAGGTGGAACCCCAGATCACATACAACGCAAAAAAGGCAGCGATCAACGGTAACGGAAAGCGACGTGGGCCAGGCATTGGGCGGCTCTATGGCAGGAGATGGGAGGCTTATTCTAAAAAAGCAGGGCGTTAAACATAAGTTACAAAACCTGTTTAAACCGCCCATACACTTTTCAAAACATGGTTATTAGTGCTATAAACCATGCATTCGAAAGCCACTCGCAACCGGGGCCTTATCATGGACAAATACGACCGCATGCTCCTCAGCGCCCTGCTCGAAGACGGCCGCGCGTCTTTCGCGCAACTGGCCCGCACGGTCAACCTCTCCGCCCCCGCCGTGGCCGAACGTGTGGCCAAGCTGGAGGCCAGCGGGGTGATCACCGGATACCAGGCTAAAGTGGATTTGTCGAAAGTAGGTCTGCCGATTCAGTGCGTGATCGAACTGCGCCTGACCAACCATGGCAGCCAGAAGGTGTATGACGCCCTCGCCGAAATCCCCGAACTGACTGAGTGCCACCGGGTGACGGGGGATCCATGCGTGATCATGCAGGCGGCGGTGGGCTCGATGCCCGAGCTGGAGAATTTGATCAATCGGATAGCCAAGTTCGGCTTCAGCAAGACTTCGATCATCCTGTCGAGCGCGATAGAGCGGAGGGTGCCGTTGGAGCAATTGGAAGCCAATGGGAAGAATGGTGGCTGATCGATCGCCATCGCGGGCAAGCCCGGCTCCCACAGGGATCGCGCACTGCCCGAGCAACGCGGTCTACTGTGGGAGCTGGCTTGCCTGCGATGGCCTCAGTGGCTGCGCTGCAGCGTTGAACGCTCAAAGATCAAATCGACAATCTGCTTGATGGTCGTGATGTCATCCCAATCTTCCTGCGTCGCTTGCAAGTTGAATTGCCATTTGATCTGCATGACAAAGCAGGTCAAATCGTCATCGATGATTTTGAAATCATGGATGAAGTCCGTTTGCTCCGTGACTTCGCTTCGGTCGATGAAGCCGATGATATCGACGAACAGCTGAATCACTTTTTCGCTGATGTCGGCTCTGGTCAGGCTACCTTCCATTTCTCGCCTCATAGGCACACTTACCCAAGCCGACCAGATCAAAAACGGCCAGCCCCTTAGCCACTAACGGCGTGCCCCGTCCGATAATGCCAAATACCCGGACGGTTCCAAACGTGGCCTTGGTCACTCTGGTCGCGGTCGGCTGCCTGATCAACGTATGAGGGAAAAAACGCATTCCGAGGAGACTGTCCACATCCGTGGTTTTGCTGGAGCCCACATGCCCCCAGGTACCCACCGCGAGCTTGCTTATAGGGATACCGTCCTCGCCGGTGATAACCGTTGTTGCAGAAACGCCGTAGTGTTGCCGTATGGATTTCCAGAGTTCGTCAAACGTCGTGTTCGGCACCGAGGAGTCAACATCAATGGGCCTGAGTAACTGGTAACTGGCGCCATGACTCCAACCTGGCAAATCAGGCAAAACCATGACGGCCGGGCAGCCTGTCATGGCGTTGCCCAAATGAAACGCCAGGTTTGAAGCTGAGCCAAAATCGATGCCATCTCGTTTCAGCTCAAACTGGCTTCGCATGATCGCTGTGTGAAGATCACTTTCCTGCATGACGGAAGTCCCTGTGCGTAAAAGACAGGTGGGATGGTAGGGCGCAGAAAGACACGAAGGGGAGATGAAGGGAAAAACCAGAAAGGTCCTAGACTTCAATCGGACTTTGCCTACTGACCATTCAGAACGTAGAGGCAAGCAACCGCCAAACGCTTGATTTTCAGTGGCCAGCAAGACCGATCCCTTTCATTTGCGGGACGTTTCCGAGAGAATTCTAGAGCCTTGCGTCAGCCGGATCTGATGGCTAGTCTCGCCACGTCATCGAACAATCGGTGATCGGACGTGCAAGTCCGGCTCGCAAAGGTGCACAAGCGCCCTACATCTCAACGACCGTTTTATCCGGCGTTAATCTGTTATGGCGGCTGTGCGCTGGAGACCTTCGGGGTCTGCCGGGTTTTCCTTTGCCCCGGTCTTGCACACCTGCGTACAGCTGCCACCTTATTCGCGTGCAAGCGAATGGTGATGGCTTCTTATCCCAAAGGAATTTCACCATGGTCAAAGTTACCCCTGATCCACCTCGTTCCAACGCCGACTTCCCCAGCGAAGACGCCCTGCTCCACCGCCGCGCCATCGACTATTACCTCAAAGCGTCCGCCCCGGATGCGCCGACCTTCATCCTGAATGACAACCTGAGCCTCGAAGACGCCCTCGCCCATGCGGCTGACTTGCTGCATTGCGCGGTGGAGACGGCGCATGGGACGGGTGAAGTGATGAAGGCGCAACAGCGGGCGGTGATGCATCTGGTGGAAATGGCGAAGGGAGTGGTGGATCAAGCCTTGGGCTGTGTGCAGCTTCGATAGGCGCTGCATAACTAATGTGGGAGGGGGGCTTGCTCCCGATTGCAGTGTGTCAGCCGGTACATCTGCTGACTGACACTCCGCTATCGGGGCATCGGTATCTACACAATTTTTAAAAGCTGAAAATCCTCCCTGTGGTGAGCGGGCTTGTCCCGCGCGGGGCTGCGAAGCAGCCCCAATAAGCTCACCGCCGTGTGTCAGGAGTAACCGAGGTGCAGGTTTTAGGGCTGCTTCGCAGCCCAGCGCGGGACAAGCCCGCTCACCACAACAGCCCATCGGCCCTGGATTTTTCGCTCAACCGGAAGTTGTGTAGATACCCCTGGCTATCGGGAGCAAGCCCCCTCCCACAGTTGGACCTCCAGTGTTCTTGAGGTCGTGGCTGGCTCAGAACCCGCGATGTTTCTTCAAATGCTCGTTGATCTTCGCCGCCGGGACTTTCTGCAAGGTGCACAGCAAATCATGGGACAACTCGCGCAGGCCGTGGGTCTGGCGCAGTTCCCGGGCCAGGTGCGCGGTGAGGTTGGCCGCCATTTCCGCATCCGCCAGCGCCCGGTGAGCCTGGCCGGTGTGGGGCAGTTGCGCGTAGCTGTTGAGGGTGCCGAGCTTGTGGTTGGGCGCAGCCGGCATCAAGCGGCGGGCCAGCAGCAGGGAGCAGGCGAATTTTTGCAGGCGGGTGCGGCGGATCAGGCCCAGCTCATAGTCCCAGAACTTCTGGTCGAACGCGGCGTTGTGCGCCATCAGTGGCGTGGTGCCGACGAACTCGTTGACCTCGTTCATCACCCGCTCGGCCGGCGGCGCGCTGCGCAGCATGGCGTTGCTGATGCCGGTGAGTTGTTCGATAAAAGCCGGCACGCGTACGCCGGCATTCATCAGGCTCTGGTAGCGGTCGACGATGTGCCCACGCTCAAGGATGACCACGCCAATTTCCGTGGCCCGGCAGTGGCTGCTCGGGGTGATGCCGGTGGTTTCAAAGTCGATGACCGCTATACGTTCCAAACCTGTTTCAACTCCGTTCAAGCATTTATTTGAGCAGCAACGCGCCTTCGATTGGCACGTAGCGGCTGGCGGCGCGTATCAGTGAGTTGGCCGTCAGCCCTGGTACGCCGTAGGCCACGGCATGCACGCCATGCTTGTGGATGATGCGTTCGAGCAGCATGTCGAAATCGCCGTCGCCGGAGGCCAGCACCACTTCGTCGACGTGGTCGGCGGCGTCCATGATGTCGAGGGTGATGCCCACGTCCCAGTCACCTTTGGCCGAGCCGTCGGCGCGCTGGATGTAGGGTTTGAGTTTTACCGTAAAGCCCAGGTTGCGCAGGATCTGCTGGAATTGCTGCTGCTTGCTGTCGCCACGGTCGATGGCATACGCGTACGCCTCGACGATCTGCCCGCGGGCGCTGATGTCAGCCCACAGGGCCGCATAATTGAAGTGGCAGCCATAGGCCTGGCGCACGGTGTAGTAGAGGTTTTGCACATCGGCGAACACTGCAATTTTCTTCACCGCACTTCCCCATGACAGCCAGGCGCCAGTGCCCGGAAAGGGTGCCAGTATGCCAGCCGCGAGCAGGTTGCCGGGAAAAATCAGCCCGGGGCGACGAAGCGCCCCAGGCATTGGGGGGTCAGACGAAGGAGTCGTCGTCGCCGAACGAGGAGGAGTCGTCGGAATAATCGCTGTCGGCGAAGCTGTCCGCGTTGTTGCCGCCCCAGCTGTCATTGCCGGCATACTTCTGGTCGTCATTGCCCCAGCCGCCCTGGTCGCTGGCGGGCGCCGGTTGTTCGATGATTTCTTCCACCACCTGCGGTTGCTGGTTGTGATGGAACAGGCTGCTGATGCCTTCGGCCAGTAACACACCACCGGCCACACCGGCGGCGGTTTTCATTGCGCCGCCGAGGAAGCCGCTGCCCACAGGCGCGGCGGCCGCCGGTTGTTGCGGCGGCTGTTGATAGTTCTGCTGCGGGGCCGGCTGGCTGAACGATGGCCGCGCCGGTTCACGCCAGCCGCCGCCCGTGTTGCCGGGCGCAGGTTGTGCCTCCCGCGGACCACCGCCAAAGATGCTCGACAGAAAACCACCACCGCTCGGCGCGGCCGCTTGTGAGGATTTGGCGCGCTGCAACTCATCCTGCAATTGCTCGATCTGTTGCGCCTGCTGCTTGTTCTGCGCGTCGAGGCTCTTGAGCGCATGTTCCTGCACCAGGATCGACTGGGTCATGTAGTACCCGGCGGCGGGTTGGCGAGTCATGTGCTCCTTGATCCGCGCTTCGGCCTGGGCGTCGCGGGGGGCTGAGTCCGTTTCGGCTTGCTGCAACCGTGAAAACAGTCCATCGATCAGGGTTTGCTCTTCGCTGTTCATGGCGACCTCGTTAGATTGCCGGTAGAAATCATGGTCCTGCCTGTGATCAGGCCAGGTGCGTGCTAGTTATGGGGGTGTTACGAGTTGTTTCAATGGTCTTTACTCAAGGTTTACGTTTGCGTCCCCCAGACCCTGATCGGTTAAAGTGTCGCCCTTGCTTTTAGGCCAGCGATGAACCTGATGAATCCGTTAGACGTATTGCGCGACTCCTTCCGCTTTACCCGGCACAACCTGGGCGCCATCGTACAGTTGTGCCTGCCGCTGGTGATCCTCGAGGCCCTGCTGCAACAGGTGCTCGACCATACGCTCGGCGCCGATGCCTTCCCTGGTTACAGCGTGGTGGTGGGGTTATTGGTGTACCCGCTGTACACCGGCGCCTTGATCCTGTTTCTCGACGCGCGCACCCGTGGCGAGTCGCCGCGCACCAAAGACGTATGGGCCATGGCGCTCACACTGTGGCCGCGCTTCGCCGTGTTGACGGCCATGAGCACCCTGCTGATCCTGCTCGGGTTATCGCTGTACTTCCTGCCGGGCCTGTGGCTGATGGTGGTGCTGGCGTTTGCCGAGTACTTGCTGGTATTGCGCGGCTTGTCGGCGCTGGAGGCCATGAAGGAGAGCTTTCGCCTGACCCGTGGGCATTTCTGGCGGATCCTGGTGTGCCTGTTGTGCGTGATGACGCCACTGTGGCTGCTCAAGGGCGCCAGCGTCGCGGCCTATCCCGACCCCGCGCCGTGGCTGGGGCTGTTGATGGACAGCGCCCATAGCTTCCTGCAACTGTTCACCAGCGTGGTGTTGTTCCGTTTATTCATGCTGATCGGTGGCGATGCCGACGCACGGTGATATGCTCCGTGCCATTCCCGAAACGCTATAAGCCGAGCCGATGACCCGTTTATTGCGCATCACCTTGCTGGGCCTGTTGATCATCGCAGGCCTGCTGACCGCCGTGATCTACAGCCTGACCTGGCGCCCCGCCGCCAAGGAGACCTTGCCGGTAAGCTGCGTCGCGCCGCGCGCACCGACCCTGCTGCCGGGGCAGGCGCTCAAGGTGATGACCTGGAACGTGCAATACCTGGCCGGCAAGAACTACGTATTCTGGTACGACACCGCCGACGGCAGCGGCCCGGACGATCGCCCCACCGTGGAGGACATGGCCGTGAGCCTGGACGAAGTGGCACGGGTGATCCGCGACGAACAGCCCGACATTCTGCTGCTGCAGGAACTTGACGAAAACGCCAAACCCTCCCACTACCAGGACCAGTTGGCCCTGTTGCAAGAGCGCCTGGTCGACCTCTACCCCTGCAGCGCCCAAGCGTTCGACTGGAAAGCCGATTTTGTGCCAAACCTGCATATCTTCGGCAGTGTCGGGCGCAAACTCGCGACGCTCAGCCGCTACCAGATCGAACACGCCGAACGCCTGCAATTGCCCGTACCGGACGCCAACCTGATCAGCCGCCAGTTCCAACCCAAGCCGGCCTTGTTGCTGACCTACCTGCCACTGAGCGACGGCGGCCAACTGGCGGTGCTCAACACGCGCCTGGACGCAGGCGCGCCGGGGCGCAGCGCGGTGCAGGAGCAGGTGAAAACCACGGTCAAGTTGCTGGATAAATTCGAAGGCCGGGGTACGCCCTGGCTGATCGGCGGCGATTTCAACCTGCTGCCCCTGGGCCAGTTCCTGCGCCTGGGCCAGTTCCTGCGCCTGGACGCCGGCAAACGCGGCCAGTATTCACCGGACAGCGAGCTGCACCTGCTGTGGGACAAATACCCGATGATCCCGAGCAACAGCCAGTCCAGCGGGATCGATCGCGAAAAGTGGCTGACGCACTTCCCCAATGATCCGAAACTGGACGGCCCGGATCGAACCCTCGACTACCTGTTCTACAGCCCACGCATCAAGCGGGTAGAAGCCAAGGTGCGCCAGGAAGATACGTTGCGTATCTCCAACCATCTGCCGGTGATTGCACGGTTTCTGTTGCCCGCCGCGCAATAACCGCCTCTTACCCGCTTCAGCGTTTCAAGTGTGGTCGTATAGAACCTGAGCGCTCAGCTGCTTAATCCACCCAAGGCTCGCAACAGTCGATCCGGAAGGACGGTATTCACAGCCGATCCATCCTGGGTAGCCACGCTGCTCCAGCGCCGCGAACAAGCCCCTAAAGTCGAGGGTCCCGGTGCCCGGTTCATGGCGCCCCGGGTTGTCGGCGATTTGCACATGCACGGTTCTGTCGTAAAACCGCGCCAGCACCTCGGCGGCGTCCCCGGTCAACAGCTGGGCATGATAAAGATCAAGAATCACCCCGAATCGACATGGTTCGCGCCCGGTCATGGTTGCAATGACGAAGGACGTTGGGTAGAGCAGCGAGAGTATCAAAACCTTCTGTCCTCCTGCTGCGATTCCAAGCCCTCTCAAGGCTTTCTAGGTTTGATTTTCGCCGTTGCCTGCGCCACCAATGGGTCGTCCGGCCAATAGTGTTTCGGATACCGCCCCTTCAAATCCTTCTTCACCTCGGCATACGTACTGCGCCAGAAATTCGCCAGATCCTGCGTGACCTGCACAGGCCGCCGCGCCGGGGACAGCAGGTGCAACTTCACCACTTGGCGCCCGCCGGCAATGCGGGGTGTATCCGCCAGCCCAAACAGTTCCTGTAAGCGCACCGCCAGAATCGGCGGCTGTTCGCTGTAATCCAAACGCACCGATGAACCCGACGGTACTTTCACATGCTGGGGCGCCAGTTCGTCCAGGCGCTGGGGCAACGGCCAGGGCAAGAGGTTGTGCAGGTAGCTGGAAATATCCAGGTTGGCGAAGTGGCTCAGGCGCGAGACTTTGCCCAGGTAGGGCATCAGCCAGTGTTCCAGGCCGGCGAGCAACGCCTTGTCGCTGACGTCCGGCCATTCACTGGTTTTGCCGGCGTCCAGCTGGCGCAGCAACATTACGCGGGCCTGCCATTGGCGCAGTTCGGGCGTCCACGGCAACAGCTCCAGGCCCTTGCGCCGCACCAGGTTGACCAGCGCCTGGCTGCGAGCAGATTCGTCGAGGCCGGTGAGCGGTTCACGGCTGAGCACCAGTTCGCCGACTTTGCGTTGGCGCTCGGCGCGCAATACGCCTTCGCGCTCATCCCAGTCCAGTTGATCGACGTTGCGCACTTGCTCTGCGAGTACCGTGTCGAACAGCCCCGAATCAAAGTCCGCCGCCAGGTAGATGCGTTCTTCGCGCTGGCCCTGGCGGCTGCCCAGGTCGGCGATCACCAGCCACGGTTGTTTCATCAGGCTGTCAGCCTCGGCAAACAGCGCCGCGCGGCCGTTGGCCAGGCGGTATTCGGCGCCACCCGCGCGGCGTTGCTGGGCGACACGGTCCGGGTAGGCCAACGCCAGTAAGGCGCCGAGCCAGCGCGAGTGGCCTGGATCGGCCACAGGCTGGGTCGCCTGGCCTCTTAAATAGCCGCGATATTGCCGCGCCAGCTGCTTGGCCCGCTGCACGCCGCCCTGAGCCCCACGCGCACGCTCTTCACCGGACAACAGCGCCAGGCGACTGTGCAAATCCGCGCCACCACCGCGCAAAATATCGCGCTCGCCCAACAGGGCGGCGACATCACAGGCCGTGGCCGCCAGCCCCAAATCCTGCCCACGCAGCAGCAAATGCGCGATGCGTGGGTGGGCGGGCAATTCGGCCATCTTCTGGCCGTGGGCGGTGAGCTTGTCTTCATCCAGGGCGCCAAGGCGCACCAACAAATCCTGGGCCTGAGCATAGGCGGCGGGCGGCGGTACATCCAACCACACCAGTTGCGTGGGCGTGACGCCCCAGCGCGCCAGCTGCAAGGCCAGGCCGGCAAGATCGGCGGCCAGGATTTCCGCGCTGCCATACGCGGCCAACCCTTCGTGCTGGTCCTCGGACCACAAGCGATAACACACCCCAGGCTCCAAGCGCCCTGCCCGGCCGGCGCGCTGGGTAGCGCTGGCCCGGGAGATACGCTGGGTGTCGAGGCGGGTCATGCCGCTGCCGGGGTCGAAACGCGGCACCCGCGCCAGCCCGGCATCAATCACCACGCGCACGCCGTTGATGGTCAGGCTGGTTTCGGCGATGTTGGTGGCGAGCACCACCTTACGCTTGCCGGCCGGTGCCGGGTCGATGGCGGCGCGTTGGGCGTTGAGGTCCAGCTCGCCGTGCAGCGGGCACAACAGCACATCCGGACGATCACCCAGGGCGTCGGCCAGTTGCTGGTTCACCCGGCGAATCTCGGCCTGCCCCGGCAGAAACACCAGCACGCTGCCGGTCTGGTCATGAACGGCTTCGAGGATGGTCTGCACCACCCGTGGCTCGATGAATTCGCCCGGCTGGTACGGCCGGCCCCAACGCATCTGCACCGGGAACATGCGCCCTTCGCTGCGCAGGATCGGCGCATTGTCCAGCAGACTGGCCAGGCGTTCGCCTTCAAGGGTGGCGGACATCAGCAGGATTTTCAGCGGTTGTTCATCGCGAAACAGCTCGCGGCCGTTCAGGCTCAAGGCAAGCGCCAGGTCGGCATCGAGGCTGCGCTCGTGGAATTCGTCGAAGATCAGCAGCCCCACGCCGTCCAGCGCGGGATCATCCTGCAGACGGCGGGTGAGGATGCCTTCGGTGACCACTTCGATGCGGGTGTCGGGGCCGACCTTGCTGTCGAGACGGATGCGATAGCCAACGGTTTCTCCGACCTTTTCGCCCAGCTCTTCAGCCAGGCGTTCGGCCGCAGCGCGGGCCGCCAGGCGGCGCGGTTCGAGCATCAGGATAGTTTGCCCGGCCAGCCAGGGCTCGTTCAATAAAGCCAAGGGCACGCGGGTGGTTTTACCGGCGCCGGGCGGCGCTTCCAGCACGGCCTCATGGCGGTTCGCCAGGGCGTCACGCAGGGCGGGTAAAACATCATCGATCGGCAACGAATTCATACTGGCTCCAAAGCAGAGCGGCGAGTATAACGGCGAACTGCCGGATGCCGACGCTGGTCTCAAGGTCAGTGTTATATAGTCGCGTATCAACCGAATTCAGGAGAGTTTCCATGCGTATCGCTTCCCGTGTCATCGGCGGTGTCCTCGCCGTCACCCTGTTGAGCCAACTCACCGCCTGTGGTTCGATTTTCTACCCGGACCGCCGTGGCCAGATCGACGGCAAGATCGACCCGACCATCGCCGTGCTCGATGCCGTGGGTCTGTTGTTTTACGTGATCCCTGGCCTGATTGCATTTGGCGTCGACTTCGCCACCGGCGCGATTTATTTCGAGCCGGGTAAAACCGCACAAGTCGCGCCGGAAAAACTCCACGACGCCATCGGCGCCGACGGCCAGGTCGACAACGTCAAGCTGCAATCGATCATCCAGAAAGAAACCGGCCGCACCTTGCCGCTGGACGATCCGCGCCTGATCCAGTTCAAGGGCAGTGTGCAGCAACTCGCCGCCCTGGGCCTGCAACCCGCCGCGTAAGGACTGTTAATGACCAGCAGTCCCGAACACGCCAGGCTCCTGCGCCTGGCCACCCGCGCCTCCGTCGGCGTGGCCTGTGTGCTGATCATCACCAAGGCAATCGCCTGGTGGTTCAGCGGCTCGGTGAGCATGCTCGCCGGGTTGACCGACTCGCTGCTCGATGGCGTGACCTCGCTGTTGAACTTGCTGGCGGTGCATTACGCGCTGCGCCCGGCGGATGACGACCACCGTTATGGGCATGGCAAGGCCGAGTCGTTGGCGGGCATGGCCCAGGCGATGTTTATCGGGGGCAGTGCCGTGTTGATCGCACTGCAGGCTTACGAACGGTTGCAACACCCGCAACCGGTGGGCGCGCCGTGGTTGAGCCTTGGGGTGATCGTATTTTCCCTGGTGCTGACCGTGGCGTTGCTGATGCTGCAACACCGGGTCGTGCGCGAAACCGGCTCCAATGCCGTGCGCGCGGATTCACTGCACTATCGCTCGGACCTGCTGCTCAACGGCAGCATCCTGTTGGCATTGGTGCTGGCGGCCATCGGTTTGCATCAGGTGGACGCCTGGTTCGGCCTGGGCATTGCCGCTTATATTTTGTGGAGCGCGATCCATATCGCCCGGGAAAGCTTTGCGGTGCTGATGGATGAAGAACTGCCACCGGACGTAAGCCAGCACATGCTGGAACTGGCCCAAGGCGTGCCGGGTGTATTGGGTGCACATGACCTGCGCACGCGCGTGTCGGGCAACCATTGGTTTGTGCAGTTGCACCTGGAGTTGCCGGGCGAGTTGACCCTGTCAGTGGCCCATGGCATCAGCGACCAGGCCGCCGATGCCATTCATAAAGCCTACCCGCGCGCCGAAGTGCTGGTGCACGCCGACCCACGGGAAGTGGTCACCGGCAACAAGGCCTAATACTGCACCTGATAGCCGCGACTGCTCAGGCAGTTGCCCTGGGCCTGGCGGTAGCTTTGCACCACCGCCGGGTCGGGGGCGTAAGTCGCGGCCTGCGGGTCGAAGCCGCTTTGCTGCGCCGCCCAGCGATAACAGTCGTAACCGTCCTGCTGCACCTGGGCCGGTGATTGGCCGTTGGCGGGATAGGCCACTACGTCATAGCCATTGCCTTGCGGAGCTGGCGGGGGCGACGGTACTTGCGCCGGCGGTTGCACCACCACGTATTGCTGGGTGCTTTCTTCGTAGCTGTAGTAAGCCCCGGCGGCCAGAAACAACAGCGCTCCGCCCACCCACACTTCACGCGCATAGTCCGGCAGGTAATGCACGCGGATGCCATAGGGTGGCGCTACTACGACGTAGCGCGGCCCCTGCGGGCGGTACCAGTAGCCGCCGGAAAAGAAGTAGTCCTGGCCGCGATACGGCACGCGGTAGTTGCGGTCCGGGAAGCGGTCGACAACATAACCGGGTCGATATTGCGGGCCCGGGCCCCAGCCGTTGCCATGACCGTCGGGGCGACCGGGCCAGCGATGGTCATCCGGACGCGGACCAGGCCGCGAGGCTGGGCCGCCAGCCTCCCAGTGCCGATTGTCGTCATTGCGCCGGGGAATGTCGCGGTAGTAACCCTGGCGCGGCTCCTGGGTCTGGCGCACGGTATCGGGCCGCCCCTGGATCGGCAGGTTGTTCGACGGTTGCGGCCGCGGTGCCGGCCGGCCCGGTTCATTGCCCTGCGGACGCGCTTGCCATTGGCCGCCGTGTTCAACAGGCAAATTCTGCGGGCGTGGCTGTTCATGCTCGGGACGCGGCGGCGCATTTTCCGCTCGCCGCCCACCTTCAGGGCCCCGCTCGTGCTGCCCCTGTGGCCCCTGGCCCTCGCGCGGTGCGTTATCACGCTCGTCGGCCATCACCTGCGCGCCGACGCTGACCACCAGCAAACCAACACCTGCCATACGCCAGATGCGCTTCATGCTTTTCCTCACTGCGGGTTAGGGCTTACAGATGAGACTGGAAAAGCCTCGCCCGGTTCTGAGACAGGTTATCAGTCACGAGAAGTATTTTCTTACGACAAAAAGAAAGGGGCGACCCGTCGGCCACCCCTTGAGAACTTCGTCCATGCTCAACGCTTTTGACGTTGGCTCACCTCACGCCGTCTTCTGGACAGTGTGCAGCCTGGAGGCCGGCTCAACCCTGCTGGGGTGGCGGCCGCAACGGGCCTGATTGGGCTCGCTGTAAGTGGACTGTTGTCCAGGCGGTGATTCTGTTGATAAAGATACCTGCCTGCGCCCGACAGAGGATTGCGAAGATTGCGTCAATAAACAGTGCTTGCGCAATTTTTAACCCTTCATGGATAATTCATCGCAATAGTTACGACAAAGGCCAACCCAATGAGCAAGCTTGACCGATACGACCTGAGTATTTTGGCGGAATTGCAGCGCGACGCGAGGATCTCCAACCAGGAGTTGGCCGAACGCATCGGCCTGTCGCCGTCGCCCTGCTCGCGCCGGGTCAAGCAGTTGGAAGACGACGGCTACATCTCGCGCCAAGTCGCCCTGCTCGATCGCAAGATGCTCGGCCTGAGCCTCACCGCCTATGTGCTGATCGGCATGGATCGTCACACCCCCGAGCGTTTCGAGAATTTCGAAGCGGCCATCCGCACCCTGCCCCAGGTGCTCGAATGCAGCCTGGTGACCGGGATGGATGCGGACTATCAGTTGAAAGTGGTGGTGCCGGATATGGATCACTATCAGAAACTGCTGCTGGGCCACCTCACCCGGATTGAAGGCGTCACCAGCGTGCGCTCGAGCTTTGTGCTCAACCAGGTGCTCAACAGTACCGAGCTTCCCCTGACCCACCTGCGTACCTGAGATCACTGAAGATCAAATGTGGGAGGGAGCTTGCCCCTCCCACATTTGGATTGCGCTTCGATCCAGATCAATGTTGCGCGTGCAACGCTGCCGTATACTTGCCGCCCGTCCCACGGAAGAGCCCCATGAACAACATCGACCCCGCCCTCTTCGAAGAATGGATGATGACCGGCCTGGTCACGATCCTGATCATTTTCATGGGCTTTATCGTCTGGGACCTGGCGAAGAAGTCCAAGGCCGGGCGCTTTGGTTCGTTCATCCTGTTCTTTGTACTGGGGCTGGGCGTGGCGGCGTTCATCATCAAGAGCGTGGTGATCGGCCTGATCGAGTCCGGCGCTTTATAAGCGCGCCGGTACTGCCTTCCACTGGCCTTGATCGAGGCCGTCGATTGTCCAATCGCCGATACGCACGCGCACCAAGCGCAAGGTCGGCAGGCCCACGGCGGCGGTCATGCGCCGGACCTGACGGTTGCGCCCCTCCCGAATCACCAATTCAAGCCAGTAAGTCGGGATGTTTTTGCGAAAGCGTACCGGCGGGTTACGTGGCCAAAGCTGGGGCTCGTCCAGCCGCCGGGCTTCGGCGGGCAAGGTCTTGCCATCGTTCAGCTCAACGCCATCGCGCAGGCGTTGCAGGTGTTCCTCGGTCGGTTCGCCTTCCACTTGCACCCAGTAGGTTTTCGCCAACTTGTGCTTGGGATCGGCAATGCGCGCCTGCAGTTGGCCATCGTTGGTCAGCAACAACAGGCCTTCGCTGTCACGGTCCAGACGACCGGCCGGGTAGATGCCGGGGATGTCGATAAAATCCTTGAGGGTCGCGCGCCCGCCTTCGTCGCTGAACTGGGTCAGCACATCGAAAGGCTTGTTGAACAGGATCAGCTTCGGCTCGGCCGGAGGCGCCTTGGCGACACGACGAGCAGCGGAATGCGGAGGTTTCACGCCAGGGCGGCGCGAATCAGGGCGGGCAGGACGGGACATGGCAAAGGAACATCTAACGGTCAGGACCGACAATGCTAGTGGCCTGACCGTTAAATAACCATCCCCACCGCTTAGCGGAACGGCGGTTCGTCGAAGCTGCGCAGTTTGCGCGAGTGCAGCGAGTTGAGCTCGGTGCGCAACAGGTCGACCGCCTCGATACCGATCTTCAAGTGCTGGCTCACTGCGCGCTCATAGAACGCGTTGGCCGAACCCGGCAGCTTGATCTCGCTGTGCAGCGGTTTATCCGAGACACACAGCAACGTGCCATACGGCACACGCAAACGATAACCCTGCGCGGCGATGGTGCCGCTTTCCATGTCCACCGCCACGGCGCGGGACAGGTTGATCAGCGGCCGTTCCTGGGCCCAGCGCAGCTCCCAGTTGCGGTCGTCGTAGGTCAGCACGGTGCCGGTGCGCAGGCGCTTTTTCAGCTCTTCGCCTTTTTCGCCGGTGACATTCGCCGCCGCCTGTTGCAGGGCCATCTGCACTTCGGCCAACGCTGGAATCGGAATATTCGGTGGCACTACACGGTCGAGGATTCCGTCGCGACGCATATAGGCGTGGGCCAGTACGTAGTCGCCGATGGTCTGGGATTGGCGCAGGCCGCCGCAGTGGCCGATCATCAGCCAGCAATGCGGGCGCAGCACGGCCAGGTGGTCGGTAATGTTCTTGGCGTTGGACGGGCCGACGCCGATGTTCACCAAGGTCACGCCGTGGCCGTCGGTGGCCTGCAGGTGATAGGCCGGCATCTGATAGCGGTGCCAGACCACGCCCGCCGCAATGGCGGACGCTTCACCATGGTCCATGCTCTTGTCGATCACCACGTTGCCCGGCAACACCATGCGGATAAACCGGGGGTCGCTGCGCAGTTGTTCCAGG
This sequence comes from Pseudomonas lactucae, assembly GCF_036688725.1. Taxonomy (NCBI): domain Bacteria; kingdom Pseudomonadati; phylum Pseudomonadota; class Gammaproteobacteria; order Pseudomonadales; family Pseudomonadaceae; genus Pseudomonas; species Pseudomonas lactucae. The sequence continues at coordinate 114,249 of NZ_JAQQPT010000006.1, forward strand.
CCATGCAGGATGAACTGGTCGACATAGCGGTGGTAGTTGGTCAGCAGGATCCACGGCTGCACATGGCGCCAGTCGCTGCCGGTGTAATGCACCAGGCGGCGTAGGGAAAAGTCCACGCGCGCCGCATCGAACAACGCCAGCGGCAGTGGGTCGGTGTTTTCCCAGTCATAGAGACCATCGGCGATGCCATCGGTGGCGGCCGACAAGTCGGTGCTGGGGAACACGCGGGCCAGGGTCGCGGCGGTCACGCCGGAGCCGGCCAGTTCGTCGCCCTGCTCCACCACGTACGGGTAGGGAATGTTTTGCTGGCTGACGCCCACTTCCACCGTCACCGTGAAGTCGTGCATCAACGGCACCAGTTGCTCCAGCAAATACTTACGGAACGCCGAAGGATGGGTGACGGTAACGCTGTAGGTGCCCGGCAATTGCACCTTGGCATACGCCCGGGTGGTCTGTGGGACTTCGCCGTGGCAGTGGTAGGTCAGGCGCAGTTCCGGGTAACGAAACAGTGCGCGTTGCGCGGCGTCGGGTTCGACGCGGTCCTTGAGGTATTGCTTGAGGGCCTGATTAAGCGCGCCGGTGGCCCGCTCATGCAGAGCCGCCAGCCGGTCCACGGCTTCTTCGGCGGTTTGAACGACAACAAAAGCTTCGGTCACGGTAAGCATCCTGTGTTCTGACGTGCTGGCCTTTATCTTGCCTGTATCCAGGGCTCACCGAAACAGCAGAGTTGGAATGCAATCCAATGTGGACCGTGTTTACATAGGTGAATGAGGGGTTGAGCGGGCGACGATGGCTTCCACCTCCACACCACGCGGCAACGTGCCATACACCCGCCCGGAAGCCTCGCCCAACCGACTGGCAATAAACCCATCACTGACCGCCGCATTGCCAGCCTCCAGCAACAACTTGGCCTGCAACGCCACGGCAATGTCCTCGGTCAGTTGCCGTGCACGGTACTGAATATCCTGGGTATCCATAAACCCCGCCTTGAGCTGCTCGATACGCCGCGCCAATGGCCTGTCACCGTGCCCATCACCGAGTTCGACAAACAACGCCTCCAGCACGCCCGGCTCCTTGGACAGGGCGCGCAGCACATCCAGGCATTGCACATTGCCGGAACCTTCCCAAGTGGAGTTCACCGGCGCCTCGCGGTACAGACGCGGCAGGATGCTGTCCTCCACGTAACCGGCACCGCCCATGCACTCGGCGGCTTCGTTGATCATGGCCGGCGCACGCTTGCAGATCCAATACTTGCCCACCGCCGTCACCAGCCGGGCGAACTTGGCTTCCTGCTCGTCGCCCAAGTGGTCCAGGGCGCGCCCCATGCGCATGCTCAAGGCCAGCGCGGCCTCGCTTTCCAGGGCCAGGTCGGCCAGTACGTTTTGCATCAGCGGTTGTTCGCTGAGCACACGGCCGCCGACCGTGCGATGGGCGCAGTGATGGCTGGCCTGGGTCAGCGCCTGACGCATCAAGGCGCTGGAGCCGACCATGCAATCGAAGCGGGTCATGGCGACCATCTCGATGATGGTTGGCACGCCACGGCCCTCTTCGCCGATCATCCAGGCCACTGCGCCGCGAAACTCCACTTCGCTGGAGGCATTGGAGCAATTGCCGAGTTTGTTTTTCAGGCGCTGGATATAGAACTGGTTGCGCGTGTCATCCGGACGGTGCCTGGGCAGCAGGAAACAGGTCAGGCCCTTGTCAGTCTGCGCCAGGGTCAGGAAGGCGTCGCACATCGGCGCCGAGCAGAACCATTTGTGGCCGACCAGCTCATAGGCTTGCCCTGGACCACCCGCCCCCACTGGATAGGCGCGTGTGGTGTTGGCGCGCACGTCGGTGCCGCCCTGTTTCTCGGTCATGGCCATGCCGATAGTGGCACCGGCCTTGTGGGCGATGCCGACGTTGCGTGGGTCGTAGTGAGTGCTGAGGATCTTCGGCAGCCAGGTCTTCGCCAGGTCAGGCTGCAGGCGCAGCGCCGGGACGCAGGCGAAGGTCATGGTCAGCGGGCAACCGGTGCCGGCTTCGGCCTGGCTGTGCAGGTACGTCATGGCGGCGCGGGCCACGTGGACGCCGGATTGCGGATGGGCCCACGGCAGCGACGGCAGGCCATGTTCAACGGCGGTGCGCATCAGCTCATGGTAGGCCGGGTGAAACTCCACCCAATCAATACGATGGCCGTAGCGGTCATGACTGTTGAACACCGGTTTGTTCTGGTTCGCCAGGAACCCGGCCGCCATCAACGGCCCACCGGCCAGCGCGCCGTAGGCATCGATGCGCGGCTCTGCCCAGCCGGCGCCGAAACGGCGTGACCAGTCTTGCAAGGGCAAGTCGATGCGATACAGGTTGGTGCCGTCCAGGGAAGGCGGCTGGTTGGTGACGTCGTGGGTTTCAGCGAACTGATGCAGGTTCATGACGGCCTCCTGAAAAAAGGCCCCGTTTGGTTGAGGCCTGCATTTCAGTTAAGCACCGTAGCCCGGCTTAAAAAAGTGACATACCCGCCGAATGCCCGGCGTTTTCGCCCTCGAATGCGCCCAGGACGCGACGCTCCAGCACCGCCTGCAGCACCTCGAAGCGCACCGGTTTAACCAGGCGTTCAGTCACACCGATGCCGTGCCCCTGCTCGCGCTCGGGCCCATTCAACGACGAACTCAAGGCGATCACCGGCAGCTCGCCGCAGCCAGACAGGGCACGAATCTGACAGCACAACGAGAAACCACCCTCAGCAATATCCAATAACACCGCGTCGTAATTGCCTCCCTGCAACATCGCCAATGCCGCCGGACCGCTGTCCACGGTTTTGACCCGATAGCCGAGCTTGAGCAACATGCCACGCACCGCCAGCGGGTTGACGCTGTTGTCGTCCACCAACAGCACGGCGCAGTCCTGCGGGACGCGTTGCCGGTCGGGCATGGCCTTGGGCTCGGACGGCACCACGTCGACTTCCACTTCCATCTGGAAGCGACTGCCCTTGCGCGGCTCGGAGTGATGGGTGAGGCGCCCGCCCAGCAGCTCGATCAATTGCCGGCAGATAGCCAGACCGATACCCAGGCCGCCGTACTCGCGGGTGGTGGAACCGTCGAGTTGGAAAAAACGCTGGTACAGGGTGGCTTCGTCGAGGAAGGCAAAGCCGATACCGGTGTCGGTCACGATAAAGCTCAGGCGCAAGCGACCGTCGCTCTGGGGCACGCCGACCACGCGCAGGCGCACAGCGCCTTCGTGGGTGAACTTGACGGCGTTATCCAGCAGGCAGTCCAGGCATTGGACCAACTTGCAGGCGTCACCGACCAGGCGATCCGGCAGCTCGCCCGCCACGTCGATGGAAAACGCCAGGCCTTTGCCCTGGGCACTGGCGCTGAATTGCTGGCGCAGGGTGTCGAGCGCGCCACGCAGGCTGAACACGTCGGGCTGGGCACTCAAGCGCCCGGCCTGCAGTTCGGTAAGGGTGAGGATGCCGTTGACCATGCGCATCATGTCCCGCGCCGAACCGGCGGCGGTTTGCTGGTACTGCGCCAGGTCGTCGTCCAGCGGCACGGTTTGCATGAGTTCCAACGAACCGATCACCCCATTCATCGGTGTGCGCAGTTCGTGGGTCAGGGTGGCAAGGAATTCATCCTTGAGCCGGTTGCTGCGCGCCAGTTGCTGGTTGAGCACTTCGAGCTTCTGGCTGGCGTCGAACAGGGTCTGCGCCTGTTGCTCGCGCATCGCATTGATGCGGTCTGCCAAGGCCAGCGACAGCAGCGCTACTTCAATCGCCGAGCCGATCTGGCTGGCGTACATGGTCAGGAACACATTGGGCAGGTAGCCGAGCACCATCAGCGTGTTCACCACCCCGCCCAGCAGGAACGCCGACCAGGCGATGATGAAATAGCGCGCCACCCGCTGGCCGCAATACCAGGCGTTTATGGCGGCGACAAAAATGCTCACGGTGAACACCAGCGCCAGGCCGGTGGCCAGGCGTAGCGCCAGGGCGTAGCTGGTCATCAGCGACAGCAGCATCACGACCGCGCCGCAGGCCACCAGCGCCAGCAACAGACGGTTGATCCAGCGGCTGTGTTGCGCGGTGTGCAGGAAGCTGCGCGCAAACAGGCTGCCGAACAGTGCCGATGCCCCAATCAGGAACGGCGTCGCGGCATTCGCCCACCAGGGATTGTTCGGCCAGAAATATTCCACCGCCGCGCCATTGACCGACAGCTGATACATGCCGAACGAGGCGATATAGAAGATGTAATAGAGATAGCTGGTGTCGCGCACGCTGAGGTAGATAAACAGGTTGTAGACCAGCATCCCCAGCAACACGCCGTAGATCAGACCCAGGACATACAAGCGCAGCGGCTGTTGTTCCAGGTAGGCAGTGCTGGACCAGAGGGTCAGCGGCGCCTGAATGGAACCTTCGCTTTGCAGGCGCAGGTACACGGTTTTCGTCTCGCCGGGGGCGAAGTCGACTTTGAACAGGTAGTTGTTCTGACGAATCTCACGTGCGGAAAACGGCAACGCATCGCCGGTATGTCCCGCCAGGCGATAGGCGCCGGTACTGTCAGGCAGGTACAGGTCGAGGTGGTCCAGCGGCGGGTAAGCCAGCTCCAGCAACCAGGTGCGTTGGGCTTCGGGAGCGGAAGGCAAGTAATGCAGGTCGGCCTTGAGCCAGAACACCGAGCGCGAGTAGCCGGCGTTGAGCGTGTCTTTATCGTGGGGCTTGAACCGCCGCGCGGCGGAAGGCGCGCTGACATCGGCAATGGTGAGGGCATCGGAGGGGTCTTCGAGCACTTGCATGGCTCGGCCCAGCGGCAGGCTGCGGGTGTCGTGGTCGAACTCGATGGCGCTGGCGAGCATCGGCAGCCCGCACAACAATAAAATCAGCAAATAGCGCATAGAGCCCCAGCGTGGCCTGTCCGGTTATGTCAAAAGCCCCCCCTTCCTTTTGAGACGACGTACACCGGCGATACAGTTAAGTTGTTTGGATCCACTCTAGCATAGCCGGTAGAGGCCATTGGACACCATTGAATAAAATTTTTAAACGCCTCTAGACCAAGGCTTTCAGCCGGTTTTATCGCGTATTTCAAGGCACCAAAAACGTCACGTCCTGAGCAAAATTCAACCCACGCCCGACGTCCCCGCAAAAAGCGTTTGGTGGTAAGCTCGCGCACCATGAATATCTACAGCTCTCGCCCTGTTGTCCTCTGTCTCTCCGGCCATGATCCCAGTGGTGGCGCCGGCTTGCAGGCAGATATCGAAGCCCTGCTCGCCCAGGGTTGCCATGCCGCGCCGACCGTCACCGCCTTGACCGTGCAGAACACCGTCAACGTCAGCGACTTCCGCGTGCTCGACCGCGAGTGGGTGCTGGCCCAGGCCAATGCCGTGCTCAGCGACTCCGAGGTCGCCGCCGTGAAACTGGGCATGCTCGGCTCCACCGTGATGGTCGACACCGTGGTCGAACTGCTGCAGGCACACCCGCACCTGCCGGTGGTCTGCGACCCGGTGCTGCGGGCCGGCGGCGGTGGCAGCCTGGGCAAGGACGAAGTCGGCTACGCAATGCGCGAACGGCTGTTGCCGCTGTCGCTGATCGCTACACCGAATCTGCCCGAGGCGCGCATCCTGGCCGAACTGCCTGACGGCACGGCCGACGAATGCGCCGAGAAGCTATTGCCGTTTATCCAGCACCTGTTGATCACCGGCGGCCACGGTGACGAGCATGAAGTGCACAACCGGCTGTATAGCCGCGACGGCACGCGCCATACCTTTACCTGCCAGCGCCTGCCAGGCAGCTATCACGGTTCGGGCTGCACATTGGCCAGCACCCTCGCCGGGCGAATCGCTCAGGGTGAAGGGTTGGTGAGCGCGGTGCAAACGGCCCTCAACTACACTTGGCGCACCCTGCGTGACGCTGAACAACTCGGCCGGGGCCAATTTGTACCGCGCCGTCTGCCGCTGGATTTCTGCTCTTAACTTTCTGCTCTTAAAAGCAAGAGGCCTGCACGATGAAACTACGTGGCCTTTACGCCATCACCGACAGCCAGCTGTTGGCCGGCAAATTCCTCGCCTACGTCGAAGCGGCGCTGGACGGTGGCGTGACCCTGTTGCAATACCGCGACAAAAGCAGCGACGAAGCCCGGCGCCTGCGTGAGGCAGAGAAGCTGCGCGAATTGTGCTCGCGCTATAAAACCCGGTTGATCATCAACGACGACGCCGAACTCGCCGCGCGGCTGGGCGTCGGCGTACACCTGGGCCAGACCGACGGCCCATTGACGCCGGCCCGTGCGCTGCTCGGCTCCAAGGCGATCATCGGCGCCACCTGCCACAGCCAGATCGAACTGGCCGAGCAGGCCGCGAAGGAAGGCGCCAGCTACGTCGCCTTCGGTCGCTTCTTCAATTCCACGACCAAACCCGGCGCACCTGCCGCCACCGTCGACATGCTGGCCCAAGCGCGCCAGCGTCTGCACCTGCCGATTTGTGTAATCGGCGGCGTCACCCTGGAAAACGCCGAACCCCTGGTGGCCCACGGCGCCGACCTGCTGGCGGTGGTGCACGGCCTGTTCGGTGCCGACAGCACCCAGGAAGTGACGCGCCGCGCCCGCGCGTTTAACGACCTTCTTAAATATTCAGTTTAGAGAGCCCGATCATGTCCCGTTCCGAAACCCTGTTTGCCAATGCCCAGAAGCACATCCCCGGCGGTGTGAATTCCCCCGTGCGTGCGTTCAAGAGCGTGGGCGGCACGCCGTTGTTCTTCAAGCATGCCGAAGGCGCCTACGTCACCGACGAAGACGACAAACGTTATGTCGATTACGTGGGTTCCTGGGGCCCGATGATTCTCGGCCATAGCCACCCCGACGTGCTGGATGCGGTGCGCAAGCAGCTGGAACACGGTTTGTCCTACGGCGCGCCGACCGCCATGGAAACCGAGATGGCTGACCTGGTGTGCTCAATCGTGCCGTCGATGGAGATGGTGCGCATGGTCAGCTCCGGCACCGAAGCCACCATGAGCGCGATCCGCCTGGCCCGTGGTTTTACCGGCCGTGACAGCATCATCAAGTTCGAAGGCTGCTACCACGGCCACTCCGACAGCCTGCTGGTCAAAGCCGGTTCCGGCGCCCTGACCCAGGGCGTGCCAAGCTCGGCCGGCGTGCCGGCGGCGTTCGCCAGGCACACCCTGACCCTGCCGTTCAACGACATCGGCGCGGTCGAGCAGATGCTCAGCGAAGTCGGCCAGGACGTGGCGTGCATCATCGTCGAGCCGGTGGCCGGCAACATGAACTGCGTACCGCCGGCACCGGGCTTCCTCGAAGGCCTGCGCGAACAGTGCGACAAGCATGGCGTGGTGCTGATCTTCGACGAAGTGATGACCGGTTTTCGCGTGGCGCTCGGTGGCGCCCAGGCGCACTACGGCGTCACGCCGGACCTGAGCACCTTCGGCAAGATCATCGGCGGCGGCATGCCGGTAGGCTGCTTTGGCGGCAAGCGCGAAATCATGCAGCACATTGCGCCGCTGGGCCCGGTGTACCAGGCGGGCACGCTGTCCGGTAATCCTCTGGCGATGGCGGCGGGCCTGACCACCCTGCGCCTGATCAGCCGCCCAGGTTTCCACGCCGAGCTGACCGACTACACCACGCGCCTGCTCGACGGTTTGCAAGAACGCGCCGACGCGGCCGGTATCCCCTTTGTCACCACACAAGCGGGTGGCATGTTCGGCCTGTATTTCAGCGGCGCCGACGATATCGTCACCTTTGACGACGTGATGGGCAGCGACGCCGACCTGTTCAAACGCTTCTTCCACCTGATGCTGGAGGGCGGCGTGTACCTGGCGCCAAGCGCCTTTGAAGCCGGCTTCACCTCGATCGCCCATGGTGATGCCGAGCTGAAACTGACCTTGGATGCGGCCGAACGCGCCTTTGCAGCCCTGAAATAAATAGCTGAGCGACCTGACGTCGCCCCGAGCGACGTCAGATTTGCTACTTTGCCTACAGATATGTCCTTATTTGTCCGAGAATTCACCCGCAATCCGGCAGATAACTTGCCTGACCCGCAGAAAAACGAGTAAAGACTTTGTAAGCAGGGGCCTGCTTATTTCATAATGCGCGCTTATTGGATCCCTAGCGGTCCGCGCGCCCCGTCAGAGGTAAGTCGATTCCCATGAAACGCACCGGCCGCACCCTGGTACTGGGCTGCCTGTTGCTCCTTCAGCCGCTGCTGGCACATGCACAAGCAGGCGGCAACTCGTTGTTAATCCCAGCGATGGGTCGTTGCACCCTCAATACCCAGCCAGAGAGCCAGGCCGAAGCCCTGAGCGCGTGCCAGAAACAGGCCGATGGTGGGGATGCGCAGGCGCAATACGAGTTGGGCGAGTACTTCCACGACAGCAAAAACCCCGCCCGCGACCTCAACAAGGCCTTGAGTTACTTCGAGAAAGCCTCGTTGCAGGGCCACGCCCAGGCACAGTTCCAGCTCGGCACCATGTTCTTCAAAGGTGAAGGCGTACCGGCCAATAACGTTCAAGCGTATATCGTGCTGAAAATGGCCGCGGTCAATGGCGCCGAAGATGCGCTGGACACCGCCGACGAAGTCGCCGAGCACATGCAGCGCGATGAATTGGAAGTGGCCACGCAGGTGCTGGGGCAGATCTTCCGCAACTACCTTCAGGAATTGCAGAGTGCCGATGGGCGCTCGCCTTTCTCACCCCTGCCATAAGTCGTTTCAAGGCGATAACAGAGACCCCTCTCGATAGGCCTTTGCGCCTGCGACGTGGGCAATCGTCATGCCCGCCGTCGCCATTCGCCGCACGGATCGAACATACACAAGCCCTTGATGCACACACGCGACCGGCGTCACGCGGTCAGTGATCGGATCGATGATTTCCGCTAGTTTTTGCCCCGCCTCCACGTAATCGCCCACCTGCGCGCAAAACACAATCAAGCCGCCCACCGGGCTTATCACCGGCTCTACCGCTGCCAGCGGTGTCGGTGGGTTGAGCAATGGCGGCAGCGGTGGTGCATGGCCTTCGATTGCGCCGCGCTGCATCAGGTAGTTGATCACCCCCTCACAGTCCTGACGTGCCAGCTCGTGGTCTACATCCGCAACACCGCGTAACTCCACAGTCACGGCAAACCCTGGCGCCGCAAAGCGCCCGGCAAAACGCGCCTGCATCTGCGCCCAGAACAACGTAAAACTCTCATCGAACGACTGCCCGCCCGCCTCGCGTGCCAAAAAGCAGGCCCTGGCGCCCAAGTAGCGCGCCAAAGGCTCGACGTCGGACCAAAAATCCGGCGACAGATACAGGTGCTGCACGGCTTCAAAATCACAATGCAGATCCAGCACGATATCGGCGTCGCAAGCCAGCGTTTGCAGGAGCAGGCGCATGGATTGCAACGGTGTCGCCGGCACCTGGCTGGCCAACGTTTGCCGCAGGGTCGAACGGATCAGTTGCAGATTGTTGGCCGGATCATCGGTCAGCAGACCTTGCACCCGATCACCAACCGGTTGGCTGACATCCAGAAAGCAGCGGTTGAAGTTCTCCCGGCTGTCGTTATCGAAGCGCCCCTGAGGCACATCCATCAGCACCTGCTCCAACCCCTGCGGATTGGCCACTGGCACCAGCACGACCGACCAACGCAACAAACCCGCCGCCTCCAGCCGCGCCAACTGCTGTTTCAAATGCCATAAGACCAGCATCACTGGCAGTTCATCGGCATGCAGCGAGGCCTGGAGGTAGACCTTGCCCGTTGCATTGGCCGGACCGTAATGAAAGCTATGAATCTGCCGTGACGTACCCGGTACAGCCGCCAGCAATTGATGCACACACGCCTGCATATCAGCCCCCTATCGGCCTGGATCAAGAAAGCGCAACCAACGCCGCTCAGCCAGGCGAAACAGACCGACCAACGCAAATGTGATGCACAGGTAAAGGGCTGCGGCGAGACCAAAGGATTGGAACGTCAGGAAGGTTGCGGCATTGGCATCCCGTGCCACTTTGAGGATATCCGGCACCGTGGCCGTAAACGCCAACGTGGTGGAATGCAGCATGAAAATCACTTCATTGCTGTAATAGGGCAATGAGCGGCGCAAGGCCGAGGGCATGATCAGGTGGACATACAACTTACACCCATCGAACCCAAGGGACCGGGCAGCCTCGATTTCCCCGCGCGGTATCGCCCGAATCGCGCCTGCCAGAATCTCTGTGGCGTAGGCCCCCGTATTCAGGGCGAACGCCAACAGCGTGCAGTTAATCGCCTCACGGAAAAAGCCATCCAACAGGGGTTGCTCGCGCACGGCTGCAATGCTGTAGATCCCGGTGTAGAAGATAAGTAACTGGATATACAACGGTGTCCCGCGAAACAGGTAGGTGAAGCTTTGTACCGGCCAACGCAGCCAACGCCGGGACGATACCCTGGCGATGGACAGCGGCAATGCCAGCAGCAGGCCGAAAAACAAGGAGGCGCTGGTCAGCCATAAGGTCATGGCCAAGCCGGTCATTTGCTGACCGTCGGAGTAGATGAACGGCCGCCAGTAATCCTGGATCAACTCGATCATGGCGATGACTCCTGCACACCGTGGCCGTAGCGACGCGCCAACCAGCGCAGGACGAGGCTTGAAACACTGCTGAGTAGCAGATAAATCAATGCGGCCATCAGCAAGAAGGCCAGCAACTGCTGGCTGCTTTTGCCTGCGACCTGGGCCACCTTGACCAAGTCCGCCAGACCGATGATCGACACCAACGCAGTAGCCTTGAGCAAGACCATCCAGTTATTGCCGAGTCCCGGCAGGGCGAACCGCATCATTTGCGGGGATATCACGTGCACAAAGCCCTGGGCGGCGCTCATGCCCAGGGCCTTGGCGGCCTGGAACTGGCCACGCGGCACGGCCAGCAACGCGCCGCGAAAGGTTTCGGTGAAATAGGCGCCGTAGATGAACCCCAGCGTAAGCACGCCCGAACTGAATGGGTCGATTTCGATGTAGGCCCAGCCCAGTGCCTGGGTCAGGCGGCTCAAGCCGGTTTGTACCCCATAGAAGATCAACAACATCAACAGCAGGTCTGGCACCCCGCGAACCAGCGTGGTGTAGAGCTGCGCGCAAAACCGCCAAGCCCTGACCCTGGAGAGCTTGGCGCCTGCACCGAGCAATCCGAAGGCCAGCCCCAGCAGCAACGACAGCAGCGCCAGTTGCACCGTGATCCAGACACCGCGCAGCAAAAGCGGCGCAAAACCGTCCAGGGTCGCGGCAAATTGCGTAAAAGTGGGTAGCATGCTGAGGCCCTCGCCGGTCATTGACCGCTGAACATGCTCACGCCTGGGAAGTACTGCTCTTGCAGCCGAGCATACGTGCCGTCCGAATGCAGAGCGGCCAGCCCTTTATCGAGCAGGGCTTTCAATGCCTGATTGCCCTTGGCAAGACCGATTGCGCTTTTGGAAGGCATCAGTTCGCTTTCAATCACCTTGCCCATCACGAACCCCGCGCCTTGGGGTGTGCGCAAAAACCCGCTCTTTGCCTGCTGGACATCTTGCAGCGAAGCGCGCAAACGGCCCGCCACCAGGTCGGCGTACACCTGCTCCTGATCGGCATACGCCACGATCCTCATGCCCTGCGGCGCGAGTACTTGCCGGGCGTAGGCTTCCTGGGTACTGCCCTGCAAATAGCCGACGGCCGTGCCCTGGGCCAATTCCGTGCCGGGGCGAAACACCATGGCGGTCGGGCTGGAGAAGACCTCCGAGGAGAAATCGATGACCTTTTGCCGCGCATCCGTGACTGTCATTGAGGCGAAGATCGCGTCGATCTTACCGGCGTTCAAACTTGGGATCATTCCATCAAAGTCGCTCTCTACCCATTGGCAGCGAACGTTCAGGTGTGCACAGATGGCATTGCCGATATCAACTTCGAAACCCGTCAAAGTGCCTGTCCCGTCCTTGTAGGCAAACGGAGCATAGTTGGGATCGACACCAAAACGGATAACCTCATACTCTTTGGCCAAGAGGGATGTGTTTATAAAGAACGTGGCGAATAACATCAGGATTATTTTTTTCATTATTGTATTCCTCGTTATTGATGAAACAGCGGGACGGACTAAACCTCGATATGGGGAATCTCTCGACGTACATGTAAAGAATCAGCAGGCGCATCAAACTCTCGGGCGATTCGATGTCCCGAATACACGGCTGCGGCAATCGTGCCGGGGGCCACGCAGTCTCCGGTCAACGTCACCGTATTGATGCCAGCCGCGTGTAGTTGCTCAGGTGCGCTATTCAACGCGTGATACAGCGCCTGCTCGGGTTCTCGGGAAGTCACCACCAGCAGGGACGCGGCGGCGATAAAGCGCGTCCGCCCGGTGTAGACACACCCGGCGAGCACACCTTCTGGCATGCACCTGACCAGCGTGTGGGACGCAATGATCGTGACATTCAACTCCAGCAGCCGGCACTGGATACGGTGTTGCTCAAGGGTGTTATGGGTCCAGGTCGCCACATCCGCCGCCGGGGTGACAAATATCACCTCCATGCCGCGCGCCACTAACTGCTCGGCCAACACGCTGCCCATGTAATAGTGATCGTCGTCGAACAGCAGCACCGGAGAAGGCGGCAGCACGCCCGCCATCAGATCGTCCGGCGTCAGTACGGGCAGGCACTCCAGGCCCGGCAATGTGGAGCGCAGGGCGCGTCCCACGCCGTCACGCCGCCACTGAGAACCGGTGGCGATGAACACATGTTCGGCCGCAAAATCCAGAACGTCCTGGGCCTGCAAGGGGCTCTCTCGATAAATCTCGACCGACGCCAGACGACTCAAGGCATCCAGTCGATAGTCGATAACCCGCGACCAGCTCGCCAACCCGGGAAGACGGGATTCCAGCGCCACGCGCCCACCCAGCGTGCGCAGGCTATCGACCAGTGCCACCTCCATCCCCCGCCCACCCAGTATCCGTGCGCACTCAAGGCCCGCAGGCCCGGCACCGACCACCAGCGCGCGCCCAGGATGACGCATGCGATTGACCGACTCCGGGTGCCAGCCACGCCGCCACTCTTCGCCCATGGTCGGGTTTTGTGTGCAACGCAAAGGCGTGCTGGTGTGGTCGCCACTGACACACACATTGCAGCCAATGCACTCACGGATCTCCTCCGCGCGCCCCTCTTCAATCTTCTTCGGCAGGAAAGGATCGGCAATCGAAGGGCGGGCCGCGCCGATCAAGTCCAGGACGCCACGGCGAACCAGGGAAACCATCGTATCCGGTGAGGTGAAGCGTCCTACGCCCACCACGGGCTTGCAGGTCAACGCCTTGAGCCCCAATAGAAAGGTCTCTTGATAACCTTCCGGGGCAAAGCGCGACGTCACGCTGTCGTTGGACCAGTCGGCCACATTGACGTCCCATAAGTCCGGCAGGTCCGCCAGCATCGAGAAAATTTCAGCGCCCTCCCCCTCACGGCTCAAGCCGCCGGCCGTCTGCTCATCCACCGCCAGGCGAACGGCCACGGCACACCGGTCACCTACCGCATCGCGGGTGTCCTCAATCAATTCGCGCAAAAGACGCACGCGGTTTTCGAGCACACCGCCGTACTCATCCGTGCGGCGGTTGTTGCGCGGCGTAAGAAAATGAAACGGCAGGCCCAGGTCATGCCCGGCATAGACATAGATAATGTCAAACCCCGCCGTCCGCGCCCGCAGCGCGGCGGCGCGGTGCATGGCACGCAACGCCTGGATATCGGCGCGGCTCATCGCCCGGGCTTGCACCGGGTCATAACCGCGCACCGGCGTATTGGAGGGCGCCCAGGGAATTTCACGACTGTAGCGGTTAGGCGCGGAGTAACCATTGAACGCCAGCTCTACGCCGGCCAGAGAACCGTGCTCATGGACGGCCTCACACATGCGTGCCAGCGCAGGAATGTCGCGTTCATCCCATAAACGCGCCTCGATGTAAGGAGAGAACTCGCTCAACGGGCTGATCTCACACTCCTCGGTGCAAACCACACCCCACCCGCCTTCGGCTTTTATGCCACGCATACGCGCCATGGCCGAAGGATGCACATGCCCCATGCCATTACAGTGAGGAACTTGATAAAAGCGATTGCGGGTAAGCACCGGCCCTATTTGTACCGGCTCAAACAGAATGTCATAGCGAGGATCGCGCACAAGGCTACTCCCGAACAGATAAGTTCGTTAATGACGGCGTGATAAGAAACTCGGTGTTAACTAAGAGGGGGGCTTACGTGTGTTGAAGCTGGGAAACTTTAAAGCGCTTTATTATTAATGTATTAAGACGCCCCCTCTGCGCCTGGACGAAAACTGCTACTTTTTCAGCAGAATGTCCATGCATGACGGGAACATTTCAGAAGCGTCCTACAAACTCATAATGATCTTTACTTCTCAGGCATCGGCATCGGAAATGGCATCACATTGCTGGTGCCCCGCGCTTCGCTGATCTTCGGCGTGCCCAGGCGCTCGACTTCATCGATGCGCACAATCGAATGCATCGGCACAAAACTGCGCACAACGCCTTCGAACTGAGCCTTGAGTTTCTCTTCGCCCGGGTCGACGACCAATTGGGTGCGCTCGCCAAAGACGAACTCTTCTACCTCCAGGAAACCCCACAGATCACTTTGATAGATCTGCTTGGCGTACATTTCGAACACCTGGCCCTGGTTGAGGAAAATCACCTTGTAGATTGGAGCTTCACGTTTGGTCATGGCGGGCGAGCAACACATCGCGGATATAAAAGAGGGCGCGAACTATAGCATGGCACCCGATGCACAACGCTAGGAACCAATGGGCATGCCCCCTATAATGCGCGGTTCTTTACCACCAGTTGACGATTCCCATGGCCAAGAAGCTTTACATCGAAACCCACGGTTGCCAAATGAACGAGTACGACAGCTCGCGCATGGTCGACCTGCTGGGCGAACACCAGGCCCTGGAAGTCACCGCCCGCGCCGAAGATGCCGACGTGATCCTGCTCAATACCTGCTCGATCCGCGAACGGGCCCAGGACCGCGTGTACTCGCAGTTGGGCCGCTGGCGTGAATTGAAACTGGCCAACCCGGACATGGTGATCGCCGTCGGCGGTTGCGTGGCCAGCCAGGAAGGCGCCGCGATCCGTGATCGCGCGCCCTATGTCGACGTGGTCTTCGGCCCGCAAACCCTGCACCGCCTGCCGGAAATGATCGACGCCGCCCGCGCTACCAAGCTGCCGCAGGTCGACGTCTCCTTCCCCGAAATCGAAAAATTCGACCATTTGCCCGAGCCGCGCATCGACGGGCCAAGCGCTTATGTGTCGGTGATGGAAGGTTGCAGCAAGTACTGCACATTCTGCGTGGTGCCCTACACCCGTGGCGAAGAAGTCAGCCGGCCGTTCGACGACGTGCTGTCGGAAATCATCCACCTGGCCGAAAACGGCGTGCGTGAAGTGACCCTGCTCGGCCAGAACGTCAACGGCTACCGCGGCCAGACCCACGACGGGCGCCTGGCCGACCTCGCGGAGCTGATCCGCGTGGTCGCGGCGGTGGACGGTATCGAGCGCATTCGCTACACCACGTCCCACCCGCTGGAGTTCTCCGACAGCCTGATCCAGGCCCACGCCGAGGTGCCGGAACTGGTCAAGCACCTGCACCTGCCGGTGCAATCGGGTTCGGACCGCATTCTGTCGGCGATGAAGCGCAACCACACGGCCCTGGAATACAAATCAAAACTGCGCAAGTTGCGCGCGGCGGTACCGGGCATCTGCATCAGCTCGGACTTTATCGTCGGCTTCCCCGGCGAAACCGAGAAAGATTTCCAGCAGACCATGAAGCTGATCGAAGACGTCGGTTTCGACTTCTCCTACTCGTTCGTCTACAGCCAGCGCCCGGGCACACCGGCTGCGGATTTGCTCGACGAAACGCCAGAAGCGTTGAAAAAGGAACGGCTGAATGCGCTGCAACATCGCCTGAATCAGCAAGGCTTCGAGATCAGTCGACAAATGGTCGGTTCGGTCCAGCGCATCCTGGTCACCGACTATTCGAAGAAAGACCCCGGCGAATTGCAGGGCCGTACCGAGAACAACCGGATCGTCAACTTCCGTTGCGACAACCCGACCTTGATCGGCCAGTTTGCCGATGTGCATATCGATGCGGCGCAACCGCACTCGTTGCGCGGGTCGTTGATTCAGTAATATCAGATCACCACATTAGAACCGCGCAGCATTCCGATGACGTAAGTGCTTTCGTACCCGCGCCACTGGCGTTATTCTCTCTTTCACCTCAACAGCCAAAGGGCGGCTAAAAGCGACCTTGAACGCACCCATAGTAGAACCCCATCGTTTCCTCCTCGAGCCGTTTGAGGCTCGCCGTTTCGCCAATCTGTGCGGACAGTTCGACGAGCACCTGCGCCTGATCGAACAACGCCTGAGCATCGAGATCCGCAACCGCGGCAATCAGTTCGAGCTTATTGGTGAACCCCAACACACCACATCCGCGGAAAACCTGTTGCGCCGCCTCTATCGCGAGACCAAGGGCAGTGAGCTGTCGCCGGAAACGGTGCACCTGTACCTGCAGGAGTCCGCCGTGGAAGACCTGGCCAATAACCCTGTGGCCGAAGCCAGTGTGGCCCTGCGCACCAAAAAAGGCATGATTCGCCCTCGCGGCTTGAATCAGCAGCGCTACGTCAAGGAAATCCTCGGCAACGACATCAACTTCGGCATCGGCCCGGCCGGTACCGGCAAGACCTACCTGGCCGTCGCCTGCGCGGTTGACGCCCTGGAGCGCGAGCAAGTGCGCCGTATCCTGTTGGTGCGCCCAGCGGTTGAAGCCGGTGAAAAGCTCGGTTTCCTGCCCGGCGACCTGGCCCAGAAGATCGACCCGTACCTGCGCCCACTCTACGACGCACTCTACGAGATGCTCGGCTTCGAATACGTGGCCAAGCTGATCGAGCGCCAGGTGATCGAGATCGCCCCGCTCGCCTATATGCGTGGCCGTACGCTGAACAACAGCTTCATCATCCTCGACGAAAGCCAGAACACCACCGTCGAGCAAATGAAGATGTTCCTCACCCGTATCGGTTTCGGCTCCACCGCCGTGATCACCGGTGACATCACCCAGGTCGACCTGCCCAAGGGCACCAAGTCGGGCCTGGGCCAGGTGATCGAGGTGCTCAAGGACGTGCCGGGCATCAGCTTCACGCACTTCATGCCCAAGGATGTGGTGCGCCACCCACTGGTGCAGCGCATTGTCGAAGCGTACGAACGCTTCGAACACCGCGATGACGGACTGTCAAAGGACGTCCGCCGCGATGCTTGAGCTAGACCTGCAGCTTGAAAGCACAAAGCCCGCCCCCAGCGAAGCCCGATTCCGCGAGTGGTGTGCCCTGGCCCTGCGCCAGCGCACCGCCGACTCGGAACTGACCATCCGCCTGGTGGACGAGCCCGAAGGCCGCGAACTGAACCGCACCTGGCGCCAGAAGGACTACGCGACCAACGTGCTGTCCTTCCCCGCCGACGTCCCCGATGAGCTGCTGGATATTCCGCTGCTGGGCGACCTGGTGATCTGCGTCGCGGTGGTTGAACGCGAAGCCAAGGAACAAGGCAAGGCACTCGAGGCCCACTGGGCCCACCTGGTCATTCACGGCTGCTTGCATCTCTTGGGTTACGACCATATAGACGATGACGAAGCCGAAGAAATGGAAGCACTGGAACGAACGTTGCTTGCAGAGTTGGGTCATCCTGATCCGTATGCGGATGACGAAGTTTAGAAATCACCTATTAACTGTAACGATAAAGGATTCAGAGTAATCGCTATGAGCGAAGACCGATCGAGCAATGGGCAGAAGTCATGGCTGGGTAAATTGACCCAGGCTTTTGCCCACGAGCCGAAAAACCGCCAGGAGCTGCTGGAGCTGCTGCGCGAGGCCCACCAGAACAAGTTGCTGGACAGCGAAGCGCTGGCCATCGTCGAAGGCGCCATCCAGGTAGCTGACCTGCAAGTACGCGACATCATGGTCCCGCGCTCGCAGATGATCAGCATCAAGGCGACCCAGACCCCACGGGAATTCCTCCCGGCCGTGATCGACTCGGCGCACTCGCGCTACCCGGTCATTGGTGAAAGCCATGACGACGTCATGGGTGTCCTGCTGGCCAAGGACCTGCTGCCGCTGATCCTCAAGGAGAACGGCGACAGCTTCAACATCAAGGACCTGCTGCGCCCGGCCACCTTCGTGCCCGAATCCAAGCGCCTGAATGTGCTGCTGCGCGAATTCCGCGCCAACCACAACCACATGGCCATCGTGATCGACGAATACGGCGGCGTGGCCGGCCTGGTGACCATCGAAGACGTGCTCGAACAGATCGTCGGCGACATCGAAGACGAGCACGACGTCGAAGAAGACAGCTACATCAAGCCGCTGCCCAGCGGTGATTTCCTGATCAAGGCGCTGACGCCGATCGAGAACTTCAATGAGTTCTTCGACAGCGAATTCTCCGATGACGAATTCGACACCGTCGGCGGCCTGGTGATGAGTGCGTTCGGGCACCTGCCAAAACGTAACGAAATCACCGAGATCGGCGCCTATCGTTTCCGCATCCTGAATGCCGATAGCCGTCGTATCCACCTGATTCGCCTGACTCCTATTGCCCGCTAAGGAATGACATGCAGCGCCTAACCCGCCCCGGCTGGCCCGGTAACTTGCTGGCCGTGGTGGCCGGCGCCATCACTACCCTGGCGCTGGCGCCGTTCGATCTGTGGCCGTTTGCACTGGTGGCGGTCGGATTGTTCTATGTGGGCTTGCGGGAACTGACCCCACGCCAGGCACTGGGCCGTGGCTGGTGTTTCGGTTTCGGCCTGTTTGGCGCCGGGACCAGCTGGATCTACTACAGCATCCACCACTTCGGCGGCGCTTCAGTGCTGCTGGCGGGGTTCCTGATGCTGCTGTTCACCGCCGCCATTGCCTGGTTCTTCGCCCTGCCCGCCTGGTTATGGGCACGCTGGCTGCGGCGCAATGAAGCACCGCTGGCGGATGCACTGACGTTTGCCGCGTTGTGGGTTGGCCAGGAGGCGTTTCGCGGTTGGTTCCTCACGGGGTTCCCGTGGCTCTACTCCGGTTACAGCCAGCTCGATGGCCCGCTCACCGGCCTGGCGCCCGTCGGCGGCATGTGGCTGATTTCCTTTGCCCTGGCGCTAACGGCCGCCTTGCTGTGCAACCTGCCGCGCTTGCTGGCCGGCAAGCGCAACGCCTTTGTCGGCGCGGGCCTGGTGTTGCTGGTCGCGCCTTGGGCCATCGGCCTGGCCCTCAAACATCACGCCTGGACCAGTCCTTCCGGCGCCCCACTCACCGTGGCGGCCATTCAGGGCAACGTCGAACAAAGCATGAAGTGGGACCCGGAACAGCTCAACGCGCAATTGGCGCTGTACCGCGACATGAGCTTCACCTCCAAGCGTGTCGACCTGCTGGTGTGGCCGGAAACCGCAGTGCCGGTGCTCAAGGAATCGGTGGAAGGCTACCTGGGCATGATGGGCAAGTTCGCCGCCGACCGGCACACCGCGCTCATCACCGGCGTGCCGATCCGCCAGGAGGTGCACCACCAGAAGCGCTACTTCAACGGCATCACCGTCGTGGGTGAAGGTGACGGCACCTACTTGAAGCAGAAACTGGTGCCTTTTGGCGAATACGTCCCGCTGCAGGACATGCTGCGCGGGCTGATCGCCTTCTTCGACCTGCCGATGTCGGACTTCGCCCGTGGCCCCGCTGACCAGGCCATGCTGCAGGCAAAGGGCTACCAAATCGCACCCTTCATTTGCTACGAAGTGGTCTACCCGGAATTCGCCGCCGGCCTCTCGGCCCAGAGCGACTTGTTGCTGACTATCAGCAACGACACCTGGTTCGGCCGCTCCATCGGCCCGTTGCAGCACCTGCAAATGGCGCAGATGCGTGCGCTGGAGGCCGGCCGCTGGATGATCCGCGCCACTAACAACGGTGTGACCGGGCTGATCAACCCGTTTGGGCAGATCACTGCGCAGATCCCGCAGTTCGAACGCGGCATTCTGTACGGTGAAGTGGTGCCGATGCATAACCTCACGCCGTACCTGCAATGGCGTTCGTGGCCGCTGATCATTGTGTGCCTGGGGTTGTTTGGTTGGGCGTTGCTGGCGGGCCGAATGGCCAAAACCGTCTGACAAAATCACACCGGACCCAATGTGGGTATGCCTGGTTATCGGTAAAACAGCCGATAACCAGTCTGCCCCACCGCCTCATTGATCAACTGCCCGCTCTGCCACACCGACTTGAACTCCGGCATCCAGCCGCCCAGCGGCCGGGCATTGTCCACGCCCAAAAAGCCCACCGGCGCCGGCACCACCGTGAAGCCGGCCTTTTCAAAGCTCCATACCGCCCGTGACATATGCCAGGCCTGCGTCACGACCACCACACGCTTGATGCCTTCGGGCAACAGAATCTCGGCACTCATCCGCGCGTTTTCCCAAGTGGTGCGGCTGCGCTCCTCTTTCCAGCGCACCGTCACACCGAAGTCATCCTGCATCGACACCGCCATCAACTGCGCCTCGCTGGGCGGCGTACCGTAATGCAGGCCACCGCTGGTCAGCACCGGCAGCCCGGAGGCCTTGGCCAGTCGCGCGGCATAACGCTGGCGCTCCAGGCCGATACCGGTAGGCTGGTCGGCGCCCCATGCCGGGTCACCGCGCTCACGCCCCGAACCCAGCACGACAATAGCATCGGCGCGCTGGGCCAGTGTGGACCACTCTTCACGCGCCAATGGCGGCTCGGTCTCCAGGACTCGCGCGCCCCACTCCACCATCACCGGCAAGCTGATCAGCCACATGCCGCCCAGGCCCAAAGCAAAGCAGCAGCCCGCCAGCCGCGGGCGACTGCGCCTAAACCACCAGGCAAGAGCCAGCAACAGCAAAAGAATGCCGGGCGGCAAAAGCAATTGTTTGATGAAGTAACGAATAGGCATCGGGCATCTCCAAAGATGCCCGAAGCCTAAGGTGTAACGGGGTTTAGCGACAATCTTTACAGTGACATAAAGCGCGGGTGCGGCTGCACGGGGAGTGAACTACTTGCAGCGGGCGGACCGGAATGTTTCCGGGCCACGACCGGCCGGCAAGTCTTTTAGCCACACCACCTTGGCAGAGTGCGGAGGCTCTTTGGCTGGCGGGGTTGCCACCCACGGAGGCGCACTGCGCTCGTTGCGTTCCAGGTAAGCCTTGATCAGTTCCAGCTCCGCGCGGCTCAACCCGCGCAGCTCCAACTCCACAGGCCGTTCATCTCGCAATCGGCCTGCTGTCCTTGCTGCATCCAATGCACGACCCAAGCGGTCGATCAATCCTTCGTAGATGTCCGGTTTCGTTGCGATTCGCTGCGATTCAACCATCCCCTCACCTCATTGAAGAAAGACTTGCTCCCCACTAAACAGCGTAGTCCCCGTGGCTGCGCCTGCCTGGCGCCGCGACAGACGGCCCTTACCGTGTAATCAGGGTTTCCCTCGATAGAGTGGGGTCATGTATGCTACGGCGCTTCCTGTAACTCCACTTCCCGCAGGGTTTGGGCATGGACGCGCCGCTTTTTGGTGTCGATCTACCCGGACAACGCTGCGAAGAGGATTAGGCCACCCCTATTCAGTTCAAAAGTAGCCATGCACGAACACTACCAGCCCCGTGAAATAGAAAACGCCGCCCAAACCTTCTGGGATGCGCAAAAGTCCTTTGAAGTCAGTGAACAGCCAGGCAAGGAGACTTACTACTGCCTATCGATGTTCCCTTACCCCAGCGGCAAGCTACACATGGGGCACGTGCGTAACTACACCATCGGCGACGTGATTTCCCGTTACCAGCGCATGCTCGGCAAGAACGTCCTGCAACCCATGGGTTGGGACGCCTTCGGCATGCCGGCGGAAAACGCCGCGATGAAAAACAACGTGGCCCCCGCCAAGTGGACCTACGAAAACATCGCCTACATGAAGACCCAGCTGCGTAGCCTGGGCCTGGCGGTGGATTGGTCCCGCGAGGTGACCACCTGCAAACCGGACTACTACCGCTGGGAACAGTGGCTGTTCACGCGCCTGTTCGAAAAAGGCGTGATCTACCGCAAGAACGGCACCGTGAACTGGGACCCGGTCGACCAGACCGTACTGGCCAACGAACAAGTGATCGACGGTCGCGGCTGGCGTTCCGGCGCGGTGATCGAAAAGCGCCAGATCCCGATGTACTACTTCAAGATCACTGCCTACGCGGATGAACTCTTGTCGAGCCTCGACGACCTGCCGGGCTGGCCTGAACAGGTCAAGACAATGCAGCGCAACTGGATCGGCAAATCCAAGGGCATGGAAGTGCAGTTCCCGTACAACGTCGACTCGATCGGCGAAGCCGGGGCTCTCAAGGTGTTCACCACCCGTCCGGACACCCTGATGGGCGCAACCTATGTCGCCGTGGCCGCCGAGCACCCCTTGGCCACCCAGGCCGCACAGAACAACCCTGAACTGCAGGCGTTCATCGCCGACTGCAAAGGCGGCAGCGTGGCCGAAGCCGACGTCGCCACCCAGGAGAAAAAAGGCCTGCCGACCGGGCTGTTCGTCGAGCACCCACTGACCGGCGAGAAATTGCCGGTATGGGTCGCCAACTATGTGCTGATGCACTACGGCGACGGCGCAGTGATGGCGGTGCCGGCCCACGACGAGCGCGATTTCGAATTTGCCACTAAGTACAACCTGCCGATCAAGTCGGTCGTGCGTACCAGCTCGGGCGATACCAACCCGGCGCCGTGGCAGGACGCCTACGGCGAGCACGGTACCCTGATCAATTCCGGCGAGTTCGACGGCCTGGACTTCGCCGGCGCCTTCGACGCCATCGAAGTCGCCCTGATCAAGAAAAACCTCGGTGCCTCGCGCACCCAGTTCCGCCTGCGCGACTGGGGCATCAGCCGCCAGCGCTACTGGGGCTGTCCGATCCCGATCATCCACTGCGACAGCTGTGGCGACGTACCAGTACCGGAAGAGCAACTGCCGGTCGTGCTGCCGGAAGACGTGGTACCGGACGGCGCCGGTTCGCCATTGGCGCGCATGCCCGAGTTCTACGAGTGCAGCTGCCCGAAATGCGGTGCGCCCGCCAAGCGTGAAACCGACACCATGGACACCTTCGTGGAGTCCTCGTGGTACTACGCCCGCTACGCTTCGCCGCACTACGAGGGCGGCCTGGTGGAGAAATCCGCGGCCGACCATTGGTTGCCGGTGGACCAGTATATCGGCGGCATCGAACACGCCATCCTGCACCTGCTGTACGCGCGCTTCTTCCACAAGCTGATGCGTGACGAAGGCCTGGTGAGCTCCGATGAGCCGTTCAAGAACCTGCTGACCCAGGGCATGGTCATCGCCGAGACTTACTATCGCCGCGAAGCCAATGGCGCCTACACCTGGTTCAACCCGGCGGACGTCGAGCTGGAGCGTGACAGCAAAGCCAAGGTCATCAGTGCCAAGCTGATCGCCGACGGCCTGCCGGTGGAGATCGGCGGCACCGAGAAGATGGCCAAGTCCAAGAACAACGGCGTCGACCCACAATCGATGATCGATCAGTTCGGCGCCGACACCTGCCGCCTGTTCATGATGTTTGCCTCGCCGCCCGACATGAGCGCCGAATGGTCCGACTCCGGCGTCGAAGGTTCGCACCGTTTCCTCAAGCGCGTCTGGCGCCTGGCGCACGCCCATGTCAGCCAGGGCCTGCCGGCCAAGCTGGACGTGGCGTCGTTGAGCGACGAGCAAAAAGCCATTCGCCGCAGCACCCACCTGGCCATCAAGCAAGCCAGCCAGGACGTGGGCCAGCACCACAAATTCAACACCGCCATCGCCCAGGTGATGACGCTGATGAACGTGCTGGAAAAAGCCCCGCAGGCAACCGGGCAAGACCGCGCACTGCTGCAGGAAGGCCTGGAAACGGTCACCCTGCTGCTGGCGCCGATCACGCCGCACATCAGCCACGAACTGTGGAGCCGTCTGGGCCACAGCGACGCGGTCATCGATGCGCGCTGGCCGGTACAGGATGACAGCGCCCTGGTCCAGGACACGCTGGCGCTGGTGATCCAGGTCAACGGTAAACTGCGTGGCCAGATCGACATGCCGGCCACCGCCAGCCGCGAAGACATCGAAGCGGCCGCGCGTACCAACGAAAACGTGCTGCGCTTCACCGAAGGCCTGACGATCCGCAAAGTGATCGTGGTGCCTGGCAAACTGGTCAATATCGTCGCCAGCTAAATCGGATCGGGCGCGGGGCTTGAGCCCTGCGCCGAACTAAACCTTCAGGGCCTCGATAAGGCCCGCCTGGTTTCAAGGGGAGCAACAAAATGATCAAACGCAATCTGCTGGTAATGGGCCTTGCCGTTCTGTTGAGCGCTTGCGGCTTCCAGCTGCGCGGCACCGGCACCAATGAATTGTCGCTCAAGGAACTCGACGTCAGCGCGCGTAACGCCTACGGCGAGACCGTGACTCAACTGCGTCAGGCTCTGGAAAACAGTGGCGTGCACGTCTATAACGGCGCCACCTACAAACTGTACGTGGCCGACGAGCAAGAAACCCAGCGCAACATCAGCTACGCCAGTGCCGGCCGCGCGTCGGACGTTGAGCTCATCACTACGATCAACTTTGATATACAAGGCCGCGACCATTTGCCTCTGATGAGTGACAAGATTCAGGTGCAGAAGGTCGTGAGCCACGACGGCAACAACCTGGTGGGTTCGGACTCCGAGAGCCTCCAGGTGCGCAAGGAAATGCGTCGCGAGCTGATCCAGCGCATGCTGATTCGCCTGCAACTGCTGACCCCGGAAAAACTCGCAGAGCTGCAGCACATTGCCGACAACAAGGCCAAGGCTGACGCCGATGCCCTGAAAGCCGCGCAAGAGTATGAAGACAACACACCGAAACAGTCGCCTGTTGAAGTTCCTGTCGAGTAAGCCAGACGGGGCGCCCCAGGCGCCCCGTTCGCCCTGCCTATGAAACTCGCTCCCGCCCAACTCGCCAAGCACCTGCAAGGTGGCCTCGCGCCTGTCTACATTGTCAGCGGTGATGACCCGCTGCTGTGCCAGGAAGCCGCGGACGCCATCCGCACCGCCGCCCGCCAGCAAGGCTTCGATGAACGCCAGGTATTCAGCGCCGACGCCAGTTTCGACTGGGGCACGCTGCTGCAAGCCGGCGCGAGCATGTCGCTGTTTGCCGAAAAACGCCTGCTGGAACTGCGCCTGCCTTCGGGCAAGCCCGGTGATAAAGGCGCGGCCGCCCTGATGGAATATTGTTCCCGGCCTGCCGAGGACACGGTATTGCTGATCAGCCTGCCCAAGCTCGACGGCAGTGCGCAGAAGACCAAGTGGGGCAAGGCTCTGGTGGAAGGGGCACAGACCCAGTTCATCCAGATCTGGCCGGTGGACAGCAGTCAGTTGCCGCAATGGATTCGTCAGCGCCTTTCACAATCGGGGCTGTCGGCGACGCAGGATGCGGTAGAGCTGATCGCCGCCCGGGTCGAAGGCAACTTGCTGGCCGCCGCCCAGGAAATCGAAAAGCTCAAGCTGATGGCCGAAGACGGGCAGATCACCGTCGAGACCGTGCAAGGTGCGGTGGCTGACAGCGCACGCTTTGACGTGTTCGGCCTGGTGGACGCGATCCTCAACGGCGAACCCGCCCACGCCCTGCGCATGCTCGAAGGCTTGCGCGGCGAAGGCGTGGAGCCGCCGGTGATTCTCTGGGCACTGGCCCGGGAGCTGCGGGTACTGGCCAATATCGCCCTGCAATACAGCCAGGGCACACCGCTGGACAAATGCTTCAGCCAGGCCCGGCCACCGGTGTGGGACAAGCGCAAACCCCTGATGAGCAAAGCCCTGCAACGCCACTCGGCGCAACGCTGGGCGCAGCTGTTGCTGGAGGCCCAGCGCATCGATGCGCAGATCAAGGGCCAGGCGGCCGGCTCGCCGTGGATGAGCTTGAGCCGTTTGTCGCTGTTGATGGCCGGACAGCGCCTGGCGTTACCTGCCGAATAACCCCTCTCTTAAAAACACCGAAAACCAATGTGGGAGGGGGCTTGCTCCCTCCCACATTTTTGATCGCGTTACAATTCATGGGCTTTACAACGATCTGACTTAGGCAGATTATTTTTGCCGTTAAAACCACCCAACGAGAGTAACCACCATGAGCAAAAAGCCATCCAAGCATGGCCCCAACAAGGCCAAATCCATCATCGCCCAGCCACTGTTCCGCAGCCGTCAGGAACGCGCCGGCAAGGGCAAAGGCAGCTACCGCCGCGAAGCCTTCCAGTCTAATAGCTGGGAGGCTTCTTACTTTCTGGCTGCCTGAAGGCAAGCGCCCCTCCGGCATGATAAGGTCTGCATCTGATCTGTAACCCCTGGACCTGTGCATGCCCTCTAGTCTTTCCCGTCGTTGGCACCTTCGCCAATTGATCGCTGCCTCCAGCCTCATTCTGCTTGTCGCCTGCGCCGAAAAACCGACCGCCGCCGACGCCCAACCGCTGCCGAAGCTGTCGACCGCCCCCGTGGTCGCGCCCGCTGTCGTGGCCCCGCTGGCCGTGGACAATCTCGATATCCAACCGACCCAGACCTTCGCCGAATGGCAGGCAGGTTTCCGTGTGGACGCCTTGAAAGCCGGGATCACAGCGGCGGTGTTTGATAACGCCTTCGCCAATGTCACCCCGGACATGGCGGTGATCCGAGCCGACCGCAGCCAGCCGGAGTTCTCCCGGCCGGTGTGGGAATACCTCGACGGAGCCTTGTCGCCAGTGCGGGTGCGCAATGGCCAAGCACTGCTGATCAAATACGCTGACATCCTGCAAAGCATCGAGCAACGTTATGGCGTCGACCGCCAGGCGCTGGTCTCGGTATGGGGCATGGAGAGCAACTTCGGCCAATTCCAGGGCAACAACTCGGTGATCCGCTCCCTCGCAACGCTGGCCTACGAAGGTCGCCGTCCGGCCTTTGCCCAGGCGCAGTTGCTGGCGGCGCTGCAGATCATCCAGCACGGCGATATCCAGGCCGACCAGATGAAAGGCTCCTGGGCCGGCGCAATGGGCCAGACCCAATTTATCCCGACCACCTACAACACCCACGCCGTGGACTTCGACGGCGACGGCCGCCGCGATATCTGGAACAGCCCGGCCGACGCACTCGCCTCCACTGCGCACTACCTGCAAAGCTCCGGCTGGCAGAAAGGCCAGCCGTGGGGCTTCGAAGTGAAACAACTGCCGGCGAACTTCGATTACGCCCTGGCCGACGGTGGCGTGCGCAAGAGCGTGGCCGAGTGGCTGAAGCTGGGCATCCAGCTGCCACCTGGCGCGAGCATGCCGCCCAACGTCGACCAACTGTCCGCCGCCCTGCTGCTGCCGGCCGGCTACCGTGGCCCGGCGTTCCTGGTGCTGGATAACTTCCGCGCAATCCTCAAGTACAACAACTCGTCGTCCTACGCACTGGCGGTTGGCCTGCTGTCGGAGCGCTTTGGTGGCGATGGTGTGATTCGCGGCGAATGGCCCAAGGATGAGCTGCCGCTGAGTCGTTCACAGCGTATCGATTTGCAGACGGCGCTGAGCGCCAAAGGCTACGACGCGGGCAACCCGGACGGGATTATCGGCGCCAACACACGCAAAGCGATTCGTGCGGCGCAGCAGGCGCTGGGCTGGCCGGCGGATGGGTATCCGACGGTGAAGTTGCTGGAGTCGTTGCAGAACCGCTAGATTGGCCTATGGCGACTACCGCTATCGGGGCGGTGCGACGATTCAACTTGCCCCCGATAGCGGTTCAGCAGACGACAACAGATTCAGAGCTTGAAGACCACATCCTGCTCCAACACCACCCGCTGTTCCCCCGCATCCAACCGCACCTGCGCCCCCATCGGCAACGTCAGGTTCGGATCACAGTGCCCACTGCGCCATCCGGACAACACCGGAATGCACAGCGGCTCGAAGGTCTGCTTCAGCAGACGATCCAATGCGACCTTATCCACGCCCGCCACATCCCCCACCAGCACACCGGCCACTTGAGCCAGTTTGCCTGCCAGGCGCAAATGCGTGAGCAGGCGGTCGATGCGGTAGATCGGCTCGTTGACGTCTTCGATAAACAGGATGATGCCTTCTGCGTCGATTTCGTACGGTGTGCCCATCACGGCGGCGATCATCGACAGATTGCCACCCAGCAAGCGCCCACAGGCGATGCCTGGTGCAATCGTGGTCAACGGCCAGGCCACCGGGTGCTTAAGCTCGGCGCCCGTACCGAGCTGGCCACGCAGCATACTCAGCAAGGACGATTCGGTCGGTGCCTGCTTATCGCCGAGCAGATCGGCATTGAGCATCGGGCCGTGAAAGGTCACGAACCCGGCGTAGCGGTTGATCGCCAAGTGCAAGGCGGTGATGTCGCTGTAGCCGACGAATGGCTTGGGGTTGGCGCGCAGCAGGTCGAAGTCCAGCGCATCGAGCAGCCGCGGCGTGCCGTAGCCGCCGCGCAGGCAGAGGATTGCATCGATGTCGGGGTTGGCGAAAGCCGCATGCAGGTCGTGCAGGCGCACTGCGTCGCTGCCGGCGAGGTAGCCGTCGCGCTCGTAGACGCCAGGGAAGATATGCAGATCGTAGCCGCGGGCGCGCACCCATTGCCCGGCCTTTTCAACGTCCAGCGCGGCAGGGCCGGCGGGGGCGATCAGAGCGATGGTGCCTTCAGCACGAAGGGCTGGAACGGCTGCTGCCATACAACTCTCCCTAACTAACGCGGAACGAAATGTGGGAGGGGCGGTGCGACGATTCGACTTGCCCCCGATAGCGGTGGATCAGCCAGCACCTGTAGCGACTGACACATCGCAATCGGGGGCAAGCCCCCCCACATTGGACCTGCGGTGTAGCGCAGATCTGTATTACGAAACCAGGCTCGCCTTGACCAGCTTGGCCTGTTCGTCGGCGTGGTACGAAGAACGAACCAGCGGGCCCGACGCGACGTTCTTGAAGCCCATCTTGTAGCCTTCCTCGGCGAACCAGGCGAAGGTGTCCGGGTGCACGAAACGCTGCACCGGCAAGTGGCTGCGCGATGGCTGCAGGTACTGGCCCAGGGTCAGCATGTCGATGTCGTGCTCGCGCATGCGCTTCATGACTTCGATGACTTCTTCGTCGGTTTCGCCCAGGCCCAGCATCAGGCCGGATTTGGTCGGGATGTGCGGCATCATCTGCTTGAATTTCTGCAGCAGGGTCAGCGACCACTGGTAGTCCGAACCCGGACGCGCGGCCTTGTACAGGCGCGGCACGGTTTCCAGGTTGTGGTTGAACACATCCGGCGGCTCGGCAGCGGTGATTTCCAGCGCGACGTCCATGCGGCCACGGTAGTCCGGCACCAGGGTTTCGAGCATCACGTTCGGCGACAATTTGCGGATTTCGCGGATGCAGTCGGCAAAGTGCTGGGCACCGCCATCGCGCAGGTCATCGCGGTCTACCGAGGTGATCACCACGTACTTGAGTTTCAGGTCGGCGATGGCGATGGCCAGGCTTTGCGGCTCGTTCACGTCCAGTGGCTTCGGACGGCCGTGGCCGACGTCACAGAATGGGCAGCGACGAGTGCAGATGTCACCCATGATCATGAACGTGGCGGTGCCGCCGGAGAAGCACTCGCCCAGGTTCGGGCAGGAGGCTTCTTCACATACGCTGTGCAGCTTGTGCTTGCGCAGCAGCGCCTTGATACGGTCGACTTCCGGCGAAACCGGGATGCGCACGCGGATCCAGTCGGGTTTTTTCGGCAGTTCGGTGGTCGGAATGATCTTCACCGGGATGCGTGCAACCTTCTCGGCGCCGCGCAGCTTGACGCCGGCTTCCACCTTGGCACGCGGGGCCGGGGCCGGACGCTCGGTGACGTCCAGCGTCGGGATCATGGTTTGCACTGCATCAGTAGTCATAATCAGTCGATTCCGCCCGTGAGGGTCGTCTGCTCAGCATAGTCGAGGTGTTTGACGAGCTGCGCGCGCAGCCGGGCACTTACCTCGGCAAATTTAATCGGTGTCGCGTGGTCGCTCAGTTGCGTCATCGCCAACCCGGCATAACCGCACGGGTTGATGCGCCGAAACGGTGCCAGGTCCATGTCCACGTTCAGGGCCAGGCCATGAAAGGAACACCCATGACGAATACGCAGCCCTAAGGAGGCGATTTTCGCGCCGTCGACGTAAACGCCCGGTGCATCCGGCTTGGCCGCGGCGGTCACGCCATAACTGGCCAGCAGCTCGATCAGGCAAGCCTCGATGCGACTCACCAGATCACGCACACCAAAACCCAGCTTGCGCACGTCCAGCAGCAAATAAGCGACAAGCTGACCGGGCCCATGGTAAGTCACTTGGCCACCTCGGTCGACCTGCACCACCGGAATATCCCCCGGAAGCAGCAGATGCTCAGCCTTGCCGGCCTGGCCCTGGGTGAACACCGGCGGGTGTTCCACCAGCCAGACTTCATCGGGCGCCGAGCTGCCGCGCTCGTTGGTGAAGCGCTGCATGGCGTGCCAGACCGGCTCGTACGCCATCCGGCCGAGCTCGCGAAAGCCCAGGACCTGTGACATCACAACACCATGTGCACGAAGCCGGTGGCCCGCAGTTCGCTGTTGATGTTGTAGAGCTGGTCCTGATCGGTTGCAACGATGTGCAACTGGATCGTGGTGTACTTGCCGGTGGAGCTTTGACGCTCGTCCACGCGTTTGTCGTTGACCGTCGCATGCTTCTTGACGATCTCGATAATCGTGTCCTTGCGGCCCACGCCGGTATCGCTGATCACCTTGACGGGATAATCCGTCACCGGGAATTCGATTTTTGGCGCCTTTACTTCTTTATCGGTCATGGCGTAACGGCCTCGTAAGCGTAAGCCGTGGCGACGGGCAAAGCCCCGCGTCGGATCAACGCGGGGCCTTGCAGGTGCACACAATCAGTTGAACAAGCCGTAGAAGAATAGACGGATGCTATCCCACACGCGGCGGAAGATACCACCTTCGTCGACGGCGTCCAGTGCGATCAGGTCGGCGCTGTGCACCACCTTGTCGTCCAGCTTCACTTCGACCTTACCGATCACGTCACCCTTGGCGATTGGGGCGACCAATTGCGGGTTCATGGTCATGCTCGCAGCGAGCTTTTTCAGCTGGCCTTTAGGCATGGTCAGCGTCAGGTCTTCGGCCAGGCCGGCCTTGACTTGCGAGGTGGCGCCTTTCCACACCGGCGCGGTCGCCAGCTCAGCACCCTTCTGGTAGAAGGTCTGGGTTTCGAAGAAGCGGAAACCATAGGTCAGCAGCTTTTGCGTCTCGGCCGCACGGGCCTGCTCGCTGTTGGTGCCGAAGACCACGGCAATCAGGCGCTGGCCGTCACGTACGGCGGACGACACCATGCAGTAGCCGGCTTCTTCGGTGTGGCCGGTTTTCAGACCGTCGACAGTCTTGTCGCGCCACAGCAGCAGGTTGCGGTTAGGCTGCTTGATGTTGTTCCAGAAGAATTCCTTCTGGGAGTAGATCGCATAGTGCACCGGGTCGACACGAATGATCGCGCGGGCCAGGATCGCCATGTCGTGAGCCGACGAATAGTGCTCCGGGTTCGGCAGGCCGGTCGGGTTCATGAAGTGGCTGTTGGTCATGCCCAGGTCGGCCACGGTTTTGTTCATCATGTCGGCGAAGGCGTCTTCGCTGCCGGCGATGTGCTCGGCCAGGGCGACGCTGGCGTCGTTACCGGACTGGATGATGATGCCATGCAGCAGGTCGCTCACGGTGACTTGCGAACCCACCTTGATGAACATCCGCGAACCGCCGGTGCGCCAGGCGTTTTCGCTGACGGTTACCGGATCGTTCTCGCCGATCTGGCCGCGACGGATTTCCAGGGTCGCGATGTAGGCAGTCATCAGCTTGGTCAGGCTGGCCGGTGGCAGGCGCTGGTCACCGTTGTTCTCCACCAGCACGTTGCCGCTGGCGGCATCCATGAGCACCCAGGCCTTGGCGGCCAGTTGCGGTGAGGCCGGCACCATTTCAACCGCCCAGGCGGCCGGGGTGATGATCAGCGAAAGAAGCAGGCACGTGCGTTTGGCTAAGGTGGTGATGTTCATCCGTCTCTCGAAATTGCTTATGGAAACTTGCCCTCGCGGGCAAAACTTTTTATTCAGACAGCCCGCTACCAGACTGTCACGTGTTCGGTTGCTCGCTCACCCCTTGCCTTCGGGTTTTTATTGTTAAACGAGCCAACAACCAGGGTTCAGGCACGCGCACGCGCCCGGACCATCAATCTTTTTATTCGGAGGTCACTACGCTGGGTTGCCCCAGGTTGGCCAGACGCACACTGTTCTGCACTTGCGCCACTTCGCTGGGCGAACCGATCGGCCCCATGCGCACACGGTGCAGGGTCTGCTGGTTACGCACGATGGAGCTGATGAACACCGGCGCGCTGACCATGCCGCTGAGCTTGGACCTTAACAGTTCCGCCGCATCCGGGTTGGCGAAAGCCCCCACCTGCAGGTACTGCCCGCCCACTGCCGAGGCACCCGGTGCCGCACGAGGCACCACCACGGTGTCCGGGGCGTGCTGCTGGGGCGGCGGTGTCCACTGCTCGATCTTGCCGGCCGACGCGGTTACCTGTGGTTGTGGGGCCTGCGGTTCGTTGAGCATCAACGGCGCCGGTTTGCCACGCTGGGCCCAGTACTGCGCCGGGTCGATGCCTTCGACCTTGACCCGTGCGGTGCCGGTTTCGGCGTAGCCGAGTTTCTTCGCGGCGGCGTAGGACAAGTCGATGATCCGGTCCGAATAGAACGGCCCACGGTCGTTGACCCGCAAAATCACCGTGCGGTTGTTGTCGAGGTTGGTCACGCGGACATAGCTGGGCAGCGGCAGCGTCTTGTGCGCCGCGCTCATGCCGTACAGGTCATACACTTCGCCGTTGGCGGTGTTCTGGCCATGGAATTTGGTGCCGTACCAGGACGCCGTGCCCGACTGCACATACGTCTTGGAATCCTGCAGCGGGAAATAGGTCTTGCCCAACACCGTATAAGGGTTGGCCTTGTAGGCGCCGGTGTGCAGGGTCGGGGTGGCATCCGGGATCTTCGACACGTCGACATCCCACCACGGCGCGCCGTCTTTGTGCGCGCGGTTGATGTCCAGACCCGGCTGGGAACGCACCGCGGTGCCGCCGGCCTTCTGCGCCGGCCCGCGGCTGGTGGAACAACTGACGACCAGCAGGGACAACGCGGCGAACGCCACCAGCTTGAGCGGTTGATTGAACAGCGATGCCCGCATTACTTGTTGCCCCGTGCTTGGACCAGCATGTCTGACAGCTGATGCACGGCCATGGCGTACATCACACTGCGGTTATAACGCGTGATTGCGTAGAAATTCTTCAGGCCCATCCAGTATTCAGGGCCATTTTCGCCTTCCAGGCGGAACGCCGTGACCGGCATGTCATCGCGTGGCGCATTCTGACTCGACCAGCCCAGCGCCCGCAACTCCCCGACCGTCTTGGCCGGCTCGATGCCCTGGGTCAGGCCCTCATCAACGCGCTCCCCGGCCACATCGGCGCGGATCACCACAGGCTCGCCGCCTACCCAGCCGTGGCGCTTGAAGTAGCTGGCCACACTGCCGATGGCATCGTCCGGGTTACTCCAGATATTGATGTGCCCGTCGCCGTCGAAATCCACGGCATAGGCGCGAAAGCTGCTCGGCATGAACTGCGGCAGGCCCATGGCGCCGGCATAGGAGCCTTTGAGGGTCAGCGGGTCGACCTGCTCTTCACGGGCCAGCAGCAGGAATTCGCGCAATTCCTTGCGAAAGAAGTCGGCGCGTGGCGGGTAGTCGAAGCCCAGGGTGGACAAGGCGTCGATCACCCGGTAACTGCCGGTATTGCGCCCGTAAAAGGTTTCAATGCCGATGATCGCGACAATCACCTGGGCCGGCACGCCATATTCCTGCTCGGCGCGGGCCAGCACGGCTTCATGCTGGCGCCAGAAATCCACACCTCGGGCCACGCGAGCATCGGTGAGGAACATCGGGCGATATTCTTTCCACTGCTTCACGCGCTCGGCGGGGCGGGAGATGGCATCGAGGATCGCCTGCTTTTTCTGCGCCTCGCGGAACACGCCCATCAGTTGCTCACCGGCAAAACCGTAGTCGCGGGTCATTTCACCGACAAATTCGGCGACCTGGGGTGAACCATCGTAGTCACCGGCCAGCGCCTCTTGCGTCGCGCCCAGCAGCCCAATCAGGCTCATCCAGGACGCATGCCGAGTCGCCCAGCCGCGCATTACTTGCATTGACATCTTCACCTTATTCAAACCTGCGCGATCCACTTGCGATGCGTATGAATCGACATCAAAACCCCAAACGCTGACATCAATGTCACCAGCGAAGTTCCGCCGTAGCTAATGAATGGCAACGGCACCCCCACCACCGGCAACAGGCCACTGACCATACCGATGTTGACGAAAACGTAAACAAAAAAAGTCATGGTCAGGCTGCCGGCGAGCAATTTGCCGAACAACGTCTGCGCCTGAGCGGTAATCACCAGGCCGCGCCCGATCAGCAGCAAATAGATCAGCAGCAGCGCGCAAATGCCCACCAGGCCGAACTCTTCGCCCATCACCGCAATGATGAAGTCGGTGTGGCTCTCGGGCAGAAAGTCCAGATGGGACTGGGTGCCCAGCAGCCAGCCTTTGCCAAATACGCCGCCGGAGCCGATGGCCGCCTTCGACTGGATAATATTCCAGCCGGTGCCCAGCGGATCGCTTTCCGGGTCGAGGAAGGTGAGAATCCGTTGTTTCTGGTAGTCGTGCATAAAGAAGAACCACATGGCCACCGCCACGGGGATGGCGGCGGCCAGCACGCTGAGGATCCAGCGCCAGCGCAGCCCGCCCATGAACAGCACGAACGCACCACCGGCCAGGATCAGCAGCGAGGTGCCGAGGTCCGGCTGACGCACGATCAGCACAAACGGGACGCCGATGAGGATCAGGCTGATACCCACGTGCTTGAGCTGCGGCGGCAGGGTGCGTTTGGACAAATACCAGGCAATCGTGGCTGGCATCAGAATCTTCATGAATTCCGACGGCTGGAAGCGAATCACCCCCGGAATATTGATCCAACGGGTCGCGCCCATGGCGTTGTGGCCCATGACGTCCACCACAACCAGCAGTAAAACGCCGGCGACATACCCCAACGGTACCCAGCGCGCCATGAAGCGCGGTTCCAACTGGGCGATGACCACCATCGACAACAGGCCCAGGCCGAACGAGGATGCCTGCTTGATCAGCAGGTCCCAATTCTTGCCGCTGGCCGAATACAGCACGAACAGGCTGCCGGCCGCCAGGGTCAGCAGCAGGATCAGCAACGGGCCATCAATGTGCATGCGTTGCAGCAACGTCGCGCGGCGACGCATCACATCTTCGCTGGAGAGGATGCGGTCAAAATTACTCTTCACTGGCCGTAACCTCGGGAATTGAAGGGGGGCCGCCAAATTCGGGCTTGAGCCTGCCGTCGTCGGCCAGCAACCAGGCGTCCATCACCTGGCGAACCACCGGTGCAGCGACGCCGGAACCGGACTCGCCGTTCTCGACCATCACCGCGACCACGATCTTCGGGTCGTCCGCCGGCGCAAAGCCGACAAACAAGGCGTGGTCGCGATGGCGTTCCTGGACCTTGGAGCGGTCGTATTTCTCGCCCTGCTTGATCGCGACCACCTGGGCCGTACCACTCTTGCCGGCAATGCGGTATTGCGCGCCGATCGCCGCTTTGCGCGCGGTGCCTCGGGCACCGTGCATCACCTGCTGCATGCCATGGTTGACCTTGGTCCAGTCCGAGGGATCACGCAGCACGATGTCCGGAATCGGGTTCTCATCCACCGGCTTTTCGCCTTCGATGGTCCTGGCCAGGTGCGGTCGGTTCCAGATGCCTTTGTTGGCCACCAGCGCCGTGGCCTGCGCCAATTGCAATGGCGTCGCCTGCATATAGCCCTGGCCGATCCCAAGAATCAGGGTTTCACCCGGGAACCATGCCTGCCGGCGGGTTGCACGCTTCCACTCCCGTGATGGCATCAAGCCTGGGGACTCTTCGAACATATCCAGGGAGACTTTCTGACCGAGGCCGAACTTGCCCATATAGGCAGACAAACGGTCGATCCCCAGCTTGTGGGCCAGGTCATAGAAATAGGTGTCGTTGGAACGCATGATCGCGGTGTCCAGGTCGACATAGCCGTCACCGGTGCGGTTCCAGTTACGGTATTTGTGATCGTAGTTGGGCAGCATGTAGTAGCCGGGGTCGTAGACCCGGCTCGATGCGGTGACCACACCGGCGTCCAG
This sequence comes from Pseudomonas lactucae, assembly GCF_036688725.1. Lineage (NCBI taxonomy): Bacteria > Pseudomonadati > Pseudomonadota > Gammaproteobacteria > Pseudomonadales > Pseudomonadaceae > Pseudomonas > Pseudomonas lactucae. Next base: position 150,497 of record NZ_JAQQPT010000006.1, read on the forward strand.
GCCGGCAATCGCTACCGCCGGCTTGATGGTCGAACCCGGCGGGTACAGACCACGCAGCACACGGTTGAACAGCGGCCGGTCGATGGAGTCACGCAGCTCGGCATACGCCTTGAAGCTGATACCGGTGACGAACAGGTTCGGGTCGAAGCTAGGCTGACTGACCATCGCCAGCACTTCGCCGGTCTTCGGGTCCAGCGCCACCACCGCGCCACGCCGACCGCCCAGGGCCATCTCCGCGGCTTCCTGCAGCTTGATGTCCAGGCTCAGCACAATGTCCTTGCCCGGCACCGGGTCGGTACGCTTGAGCACACGCAAGACGCGGCCGCGGGCGTTGGTCTCGACCTCTTCGTAACCCACCTGGCCGTGCAGCTCGGGCTCGTAGAAACGCTCGATGCCGGTCTTGCCGATGTGATGGGTGCCGCTGTAGTTGACGGGATCGAGGCTCTTGAGCTCTTTCTCGTTGATACGTCCCATGTAGCCGACGGAATGCGCAAAGTGTGGCCCTTGCGGGTAATGGCGCACCAACTGCGCCACCACTTCCACACCCGGCAGACGGAACTGGTTCACCGCGATCCGGGCGATCTGCTCTTCGGTCAGCTCAAACAGGATCGGCACCGGTTCGAATGGCCGGCGCCCCTGTCGCATGCGCTTTTCGAAGATCACCCGGTCTTCCGGGGTCAGTTGCAGCACTTCGACGATGACATCGAGCACCTGCTGCCAGTCGCCGGAACGTTCGCGGGTCATGCTCAGACTGAAGCTGGGCCGGTTATCCGCCACCACCACGCCATTGCGGTCGAAGATCAACCCACGGGTCGGCGGAATCGGCTGCACATGCACCCGGTTGTTTTCCGACAACGTGGAGTGATAGTCGTACTGGATCACCTGCAGGAAATACAGGCGGGCGATCAGCACCCCAATCAACGTCACCACCATGATCGCGCCAAACACCACGCGCGCGCGCACCAGACGTGCGTCTTTCTCGTGGTCCTTGATGCGGATCGGCTGAGTCATCGGGAAAGGCGCAGATTATTTGTGGTAAGGGTGCCCGGACAGCACTGTCCAGGCGCGATACAGCTGTTCACCGATCAGGATCCTTACCAACGGGTGCGGCAAGGTCAATGCCGACAACGACCAGCGCTGATCGGCCCGCGCACAGACTTCCGGCGCCAGCCCTTCGGGGCCGCCGACCATGAAGTTGACGGTGCGCGAATCCAGGCGCCAACGGTCCAGTTCCACCGCCAATTGCTCGGTGCTCCAGGGTTTGCCGTGCACTTCGAGGGTGACAATGCGCTCGTTGGGGCCGACCTTGGCCAGCATGGCTTCGCCTTCCTGGCGGATAAACCGCGCCACGTCGGCGTTCTTGCCCCGGGTGTTGAGCGGTATTTCCACCAGTTCAAGCGACAGCTCAGCGGGCAGACGCTTGGCATATTCGTGCCAGCCTTCTTCCACCCACTTGGGCATGCGTGAACCGACAGCGATCAGACGCAGGCGCACAGCCGTTCCTTATTCCTGGTCTTTGTTGAGCTTGTCGAAGTGCGCGTGGCCCACTTCCGGGCTGTGGTGCTTGCCATCGGCGGCACGGCTCTGCTCGGCGCCCTTCCACAGGCGTTCCAGGTCGTAGAACTGGCGGGCGTTGGAGGTCATCATGTGAACGATCACGTCGTCCATGTCCAGCAGCACCCAGTCGCTGTCGCCCTTGCCTTCTTCACCCAGCGGCTTGACGCCTTGGGCTTTGACGGCTTCGCGCACCTTGTCCAGCATCGCGCCGATCTGGCGGTTGGAGGTACCGGTGGCGATGATCATGAAGTCGGTGATGCTCTGCTTGTCGCGCACGTCCAGCACCTGGATGTCCTGGGCTTTCACGTCTTCCAGGGCAGCCACGGCGACTTTCACCAGCTCTTCGCCGGCCAGCTCGGGGCCAACGTGGGCTTCAACCGGCAGCGGAGCGCTTTTGAAGGTGCCTTTGCGCTTAACTTTGCTTACGTCTTTGTTCGTCATATAAAACTCGTTTTGCTCGTATGTTCGGGCGCTCGCTGCACGACGGTGCGTAGCGACAAGCGCGCCTTTTCAGTTCGACGCACGGTAAAGCCCGTGCGCATCGATGTAGGCCAGGACCGCGTCAGGCACCAGGAAACGTACCGACTTACCGCTGGCCAGCAGTTGACGGATCTGGGTGGCGGACACCGCAAGCGGGGTCTGCCAGACGAATGCAATATTCCCGTTCGGCCCGGTCAGGGCCAAGGGGTCACTTACCGACCGCGCGGCCAGCAGGTTGCGCAAGGCATCCGGCGGTTCGCTGTCGGCATCCGGGCGTTGCAAAACCAGGATGTGGCAATGCTGGAGGAGTTCCTCCCAGCGATGCCAAGAGGGCAGGCCGCAAAATGCGTCCCAGCCCAAAAGCAGAAACACCTGGTCATCGGCGGCCAACTCGGCGCGCATCAGTTCCAGGGTGTCGACAGTGTAGGACGGTTTATCGCGCTTGAGTTCGCGGTCGTCCACCACCAGCGGCGCTATGCCTTCCACGGCCAGGCGCACCATTTCCAGGCGCTGCTGTGGTGACACCTGCGGCGTGTCGCGATGCGGCGGCCGGAAATTGGGGATCAGGCGCAGCTCATCCAACGCCAGGGCATCCGCAACTTCCAGGGCGCTGCGCAAATGGCCGATGTGCACGGGGTCGAAAGTACCGCCGAGCAGCCCGATGCGTTTAGCCATCAAGTGCGCACATGACCGTCGCCGAACACCACGTACTTCTCGCTGGTCAGGCCTTCGAGACCAACCGGGCCACGGGCGTGGAGCTTGTCGGTGGAAATACCGATCTCCGCGCCCAGGCCATATTCAAAGCCGTCGGCAAAGCGTGTCGAAGCGTTGACCATCACCGAAGCGGAGTCCACTTCGTTGAGGAAACGCCGGGCATCGCTGAAATGCTCGGAAACAATGGCGTCGGTGTGCTTGGAGCCGTATTTGTTGATGTGTTCGATGGCCTGGTCCAGGTCGTCGACGATGCGGATCGACAGGATCGGCGCCGTGTACTCGGTGTACCAATCCTGCTCGGTCGCCTCGATCACGTCCGCGCCCAACAGCGCCCGGGTGCGTTCGCAACCACGCAGCTCCACGCCTTTGTCACGGTAGATGGCGGCCAGCGGCGGCAACACGCGCTCGGCAATGCCAACGTGCACCAGCAGGGTTTCCATGGTGTTGCACGGCGCGTAGCGGTGGGTCTTGGCGTTGTCGGCGATGCGGATCGCCTTGTCGATATCGGCTGCGATGTCGATGTACACGTGGCACACGCCGTCCAGGTGCTTGATGACCGGCACCTTGGCGTCACGGCTGACGCGCTCGATCAGGCTCTTGCCGCCACGCGGCACGATCACGTCGACGAACTCGGGCATGGTGATCAACGCGCCGACGGCGGCACGGTCAGTGGTTTCCACCACCTGCACCACGTCGGCCGGCAACTCGGCCACGGCCAGGCCTTGCTGGATGCAGGCGGCGATGGCGCGGTTGGAGTTGATCGCCTCGGAACCGCCGCGCAGGATCGTGGCGTTACCGGACTTGAGGCACAGGCTTGCGGCGTCGATGGTCACGTTGGGACGCGACTCATAGATGATGCCGATCACGCCCAGGGGCACGCGCATCTTGCCGACCTGGATGCCGGACGGCAGGTAGCGCATGTCGCGGATTTCACCGATGGGGTCAGGCAGCTTGGCCACCTGACGCAGGCCTTCGATCATGTCGTCGATACGTGCGGGCGTCAGCGCCAGGCGGTCCAGCAGGGCCGGCTCCAAGCCATTGGCGCGGCCGCTGGCCAGGTCCAGTTCGTTGGCGGCGGCGAGCTCGGAGCGCGAAGCATCCAGAGCATCGGCGGCGGCCAGCAGCGCACGGTTCTTCTGCGCGGTGCTCGCACGGGCGATCAACCGCGAGGCCTGACGGGCAGCGCGACCCAGGCGGGTCATGTAGTCAAGAACGGACTCAGTCATAGTCAGGGAGTCTTGGCAAAGAGGAAAGCGGCAGATTATAGCTGTGACGCCGCTCGACTGACAGCGGTGAGGGGCGGATGGTCGAAATGAACTGTAAAAACCTGAGGTTCAGCGGTAATTAAGGTGGGAGTTGTTATGATTCCGTCACATTTAGCCGTATTTACCTCTACCGCCATGCCCAGCACTTCGCTCCAACTGCCCGCCAGCGCCCTGCCCGACAGCTTCTTCGACCGCGATGCACAAATCCTCGCGCGCGAACTGCTGGGAAAAGTCATACGCCACCGTGTCGGCGATCTCTGGCTTTCAGCGCGAATTATTGAAACCGAAGCCTATTACGTGGCGGAAAAAGGCAGCCACGCCTCACTCGGCTACACAGAAAAGCGTAAGGCTTTGTTTCTGGATGGTGGCCATATCTACATGTACTACGCCCGTGGCGGTGATTCGCTGAACTTCAGCGCACAGGGGCCGGGTAACGCCGTGTTGATCAAATCGGCCTATCCGTGGGTCGATGAGATCTCCGGGCCGGCGAGCCTGGCGCAGATGCTGCTGAACAACCCGACTGCCGACGGCGGCCCGCGCCCATCGCAAAAGCTCTGCGCCGGCCAGACATTGCTGTGCAAGGCGCTGGGCCTGAAAGTGCCGATGTGGGATGCCAAGCGCTTCGACCAGGAATTGCTGTATGTGGAAGACGTGGGCCAGGTGCCGACGCAAATCATCCAGACTACGCGACTGGGCATTCCCAGTGGGCGTGATGAGCATTTGATGTACCGTTTCGTCGATGCGGGCTATGCACCTTATTGCACGCGGAACCCGCTGCGCCGAGGCCAGGTCGAAGGCCGCGACTATTTTTTGATTTGATCAATTGAACGCAGCGGTTCTTGCTGGACGATATTTGCCGCACAGCAGAACCCCTTGTGCTTCTGAGTATGTATTGCATTGTTGGAGTGGATTGTATGGGCCAATGGCTCGATAGCATCACCGGCTGGCTGAGCCTGAACCCGCAATGGCTGGCTGCGGCAGTGTTTATCGTCGCGTGCGTGGAGTGCCTGGCGATTGCCGGACTGATCGTGCCGGGCACGGTATTGCTGTTTGCCATTGCCGCACTGGCCGGCAGCGGTGCGCTATCGCTGAGCGAAACCCTGTTGCTGGGTTTTCTGGGCGGGTTATTGGGTGACGGGGTCTCCTACTTCCTGGGCCGGCACTTCCACCAGAACATCCGCCGCCTGCCCGGCTTGCGCCATCATCCCGAATGGATGAACGGTGCAGAGACCTACTTTCACAGGTACGGCATTGCCAGCCTGTTGGTCGGGCGCTTCATCGGCCCGTTGCGCCCCATGCTGCCGATGGTTGCCGGGATGTGCGACATGCCGTTCCCGCGTTTTGCCTTGGTGAGCGTGTTCGCCGCAGCCGGCTGGACGGTGGCCTACCTGCTGCCGGGCTGGGCCACTGGCGCCGCGTTCCGCCTGCCGTTGCCCGAAGGTTTCTGGCCCGAGGCAGGCGTGGTGATGGCGTGTCTGGCGGTGCTGCTGGGGCTGAGCCTGAACAGCAGCCTGCGCGAACATCGACGCGCCACGGTGTGGATCGGTTGCGCCAGCCTGACGCTATTGATCGCGCTGTTTATCGGCTACCCGCACCTGAACGACTTCGACCAGGGCCTGAGCGCACTGGTGCAGGAGCATCGCAGCCCGTGGCTGGATGAAACCATGGTGAGGGTGACGCAACTGGGCGAGTTCAAGAAGATGTTCGTCGCCAGCGCGATCTTCACCGGCCTGCTGCTGTTGGCTCGACAATGGCGCCACGCGCTGTTCGTGGGCGCGACCCTGGCCGGCGCGGCCGTGATCAATACGGCCAGCAAGCTGTTTTTCGCGCGCGGTCGCCCGGAAATCCTGACAGACCCATTGACCAGCTTCAGCATGCCCAGCGGCCACGCCTCGGGCGCCTTTGCGTTTTTCCTGGCCCTGGCAGTGCTCGCCGGGCGCGGCCAACCCACGCGACTGCGGTTGACGTGGTTGCTGCTGGGGTGCATTCCCGCAGCCTTCATCGCCCTCTCGCGGGTGTACCTCGGTGTCCACTGGCCCTCGGATATTCTCGCCGGGACCCTGCTGGCAATGACCGTGTGCGCGTTCAGCCTCACGGCCAGCGAGTACCGCAGCCCGCTGCCGCCGATGTCGGCCAAGGCCTGGTGGCTGGTGCTGCCCGCCGTGGTTGCGGTGTTCGGTTTTATCGCGCTCACCGGCACCGCCCACGCGCTGCTCAGGTATGCCTACTGACCCTTGGCGGGGCCGATCCACTCCACCGCGGCGGTTCGCCGCTCGGTGCAGCGTTCCCGTCGCTCCAGCAACATCTCGTCAGCTAGTTCAGCGGCGCGCTCGGCAATGTACTCCGGGCCGCGCTGTTCATGGTGCTGGATCAATTGCGTGGTGACACTGACAAAAAAGGCATCCCAAGTCGCTTGTTCCGATTGCGTCAGCCGAATCATGTTCATCCCCAGATCAAGGTCAAGTGATCGGAAACTAGCTGAGTCGATCACCGCAGAAGCGCAGGAATGCCTGAAAGATACGTAGGACAATCCTGAAGTTCAGGTAAACAACTCGCCCTGCAACTCATCCAGCAACATCTGGATCGCATCCAGGCGTTGCTGCGGGTCGTCGAGTTGCAGCAGTTCGATCTTGTCGGCCTCGGTAAACGGCAACAGATACGCCAGTTGGTTGCCCAGGGCCTGCTGGCCTTCGGCGTGGGCGTCCATGTCCAGCGACGCAACCATCGGGTGCTCGGCCAGCGCTTCAAGCAACGCCAGCAAGTCGGCATCTTCTTCATCCAATGGCTGGTCCGGCACCTCTTCCAGCCATTGCACATCGGCTACCAGCAGTTGGTCCTTCTGCACTCCGGCGTCGCGTACGCGGAAACGGCGGCCGCCCTCGACGCGAATACCGAGCAAGCCGTTGTCCTGCTGCTTGAAGTCGCGAATCAACGCTTCGCAGCCAATCAGTGCGTAACCATCCGGGGCGATGCCGACCTCCTTGCCTTCGAGGATGCACACCACGCCGAAGCCTTCACCCTTTTTCATGCAGCGGCTGATCATGTCCAGGTAGCGCGCCTCGAATATTTGCAGATCGAGGATGCAGCCGGGGAACAGCACGGTATTGAGCGGGAACAGCGCCAGACTCATAAAAGCGTCCTTAAACCTGGTTTAAACGATTACCGACACAGCCAGCGGCAGGAATACCGCCGTGGCCACGCCCATCAGACTCATGGCCAACGCGGCAAAGGCGCCGCACTCTTCACTTTCCTGCAGGGCTACCGAGGTGCCGACCGCGTGCGCCGTCATGCCCAGGGCCATGCCGCGCGCCTCGGGGCTGTGCACGCCCAGGCGCGAGAGCAACGCCGGGCCGACCATCGCGCCGACCACGCCGGTGATCAGTACAAACACCGCCGCCAATGCCGCCACGCCGCCGATCTGCTCGGCCACCAGCATGGCGATCGGCGAGGTCACCGACTTGGGCGCCATGGTCATCAACACCATGTGCTCGGCACCGAACCACCAACCCAGCAGCACACACAGCCCGGTAGCCAGCACCCCGCCTAACACCAGCGTAGTAAAAATCGGCCAGAACAATTGGCGAATCCGCCGTAGATTCAGATAAAGCGGTACCGCCAGGGCCACCGTGGCCGGGCCGAGCAGGACACCCATGATCTCGGTGCTCTTGCGGTACTCGGCGTAGCTCAGGCCACAGCTGAGCAACACGCCGATCACCAACAGCATGGAGACCAGCACCGGCTGCAGGAAAATCCAGCGGGTTTTCTCGAAACCCGCCAGCACCAGTTGATAGGCGCCCAGGGTAATGCCGATGCCGAACAGGGGATGATGAATCACCGCCGTCCACGCCCCCTGCCAGTCGAACATCATTGGTCCTTCTCCTTGCGCTTGACCATCTGCTGCATCAGCACACCGACAAACGCCATCGCGACCACCAGCGACAGCACCAGCGCGCCGACGATGGCCCAGAAATCCGCAGCGATGTCCTTGGCGTAGACCATCACGCCGACCGCCGGCGGCACCAGCAGCAACGGCAAATAGCGCAACAGGCTGCTCGCCGCCAGGCTCAGTGGCTCGCCGACTTCACCACGCCAGATCAGGAAACCCAGCATCAGCAGCAGGCCGATAATCGGACCCGGCAATACCGGCAACAGCAAATGATTGATCGCCGTACCAATCAATTGAAACAGCACCAGCCAGGTCAGGCCACGTAACAGCATTCGCTCTCTCCCCTCGAGACTCGCCCGCATTATAAGCACGCCGGCGCTATGGATCGGCATTCGCCAAGAGCATGGTGGGTTGACCGTGCCGGTTGCCCATGATGATCTACATTGGTTGTCTGTCACCCATGAAAACCGTATCGATGAACCAAGGAGAGACGCAATGCCCTATGTACCCGTAGCGCAGCTCAACGATTATGTCGGCAAGGAACTGGGACGTTCCGAATGGCTCACCATTGACCAGGCACGCATCAATCTGTTCGCAGAGGCCACCGGCGATCATCAGTTCATCCACGTCGACCCGGTCAAGGCCGCGCAAACCCCGTTCGGCAGCACCATCGCCCACGGTTTCCTGTCGCTGTCGCTGATGCCCAAGCTGATGGAAGACATTCTGATCATGCCCGAAGGCCTGAAGATGGCGATCAACTATGGCCTGGACAGCGTGCGCTTTATCCAGCCGGTGAAGGTCAACTCCAAGGTGCGCCTGAACGTCACCCTCACCGACGTCACCGAGAAAAAACCCGGCCAGTGGCTGTTCAAGGCCACCGCCACCCTGGAAATCGAAGGTCAGGAAAAACCGGCTTACATCGCAGAGTCGCTGTCACTCTGTTTCGTGTAAGGCGTTCCCTGTGGTGAGGCACTGAAACTCACCACAGGGTATGTAAATTTATGTATGAAACTCGCAGCTGCGGCATACTCGGCGCTCAATTATCCGGATCCCGCTATGCGCCCACTCGCTCCCCTTGCCCTTGCCCTGCTGCTCACCGCTTGCGGAGACGGCGAATCGCTGTTGCCGCCCGACGCGCGCCTGCCCGATGGCGGCCGTTACCGGGGCGATGTGGTCAACGGCCTGCTGCAAGGCCAGGGTCGCGTCGACTACCCCAACGGCAGCTGGTACGCCGGCGCGTTCGACAAAGGCCAGTGGCACGGCCAGGGTGAGTGGCATGGCAGCAATGGCGAAGTCTATAAAGGCCAGTTCAAGCAGGGCCTGTTCGACGGCCAGGGCAGCCTGACCACGACAGGCAGCCACTATGTCGGTGGGTTCAGCAAGGGTCGGCGCAACGGCGAAGGCACCCTCAAAGAAGGGCAGATGACCTATCGCGGCGAATTCAAGGACGACCAGTACTCCGGCCTCGGTCGCCTGGAACTGGCCGACGGCAGCCAGTACCAGGGTCAATTCGCCCACGGCAAACCCAACGGCGAAGGCCAGCGCAACGACGACAGCGGCAACCAGTTCAGCGGGCGTTTCGTCGAGGGTCAGCTGGAAGGCAACGGCACCTTCAACAGCGCCGACGGCGACATCTATGTCGGCCAGTTCAAACAGAACCAGCTCAACGGCAAGGGCCGCTACGAAAACGCCGACGGTGACGTGTGGATCGGCCAGTTCAAGGAAGGCGCGCTCACCGGCAAGGGCGAGTTGATCGGCGTGGACGGCAGCCATTACGTCGGCCAGTTCAGCGACTGGCGCTTCAGCGGCGAGGGCCGTTTGAACCTCACCGACGGCAGCTTCTATATCGGTGGCTTCGACAGCGACAATTATCAGGGTCGCGGCACGCTGGTACTCACCGACGGCACGGTGCAAGCCGGCACCTGGGTCAATGGCCTGCGCGTGCGCGATGCCGACGGTAAATTACTGCCCGACCCGCTGGAACTCGGCGTACTGGCCCAGGGCCGCTTGCTCGATGAAGCCCTGGCCGCCGTGCCCGCGTCCACCCCCGCCGTGGAGCTGTATACCCTGGTGCTGGCCGGCGACGGCAAACAAAGCGTATTCCTGCGCGAAGCCGATTACGTCAGTAACCTGCTTGCCTCGCGCTTCGGTGCACGCGGGCAGGTCCGTCTGGTCAACCACCGCGACCATATCGCCGACCGCCCCCTGGCCACCCGCGAAAGCCTGCGCCAGGCGGTGCAAACCCTGGCCGAACGCACCGGGCCGGAAGACCTTGTGTTTATCTACATGACCAGCCACGGCACCCACGAACACGAACTGGTGCTGGACCAGCCGCGCATGGAGCTGGCCGACCTGCCGGCCGATGAACTGGCCGCCGTGCTGGCACCGCTGAAAAACCGCGACAAGATCGTGGTGATCTCCGCCTGCTACTCCGGCGGTTTCATCCCGGCGCTCAAAGACGATCGCACGCTGATCATGACCGCTTCGCGGGCTGACCGGGTGTCCTTCGGTTGCTCGGAGGAAGCGGACTTTACCTACTTCGGCGACGCTCTCTTCGCTCAAGCCTTCAACCAGACAGACGACTTGCAGCAAGCCTTCAAGCTGGCGCAACTGCACGTCGCCGAACGCGAACAGGCGGACAACTTCGAAGCGTCCGAACCGCAGATCTGGGCCCCCAAGGGCGTGATCGCCCACTGGCAATTATTACGTAAACAGCAGGCACGAAAGGCGCTGGAAAGCGTCTCAATGAATAGCAAGGAAGCCAAAGGCAACTAAGCTGTAACGTGTAACAAGGGGGAAACACCATGTACCTGACACCGCAGCATATCCTGCTGGCTGGCGCCTCTGGCCTTACCGGCGAACACTTGCTCGATCGCCTGCTCAACGAACCCACCGTTACCCGCGTACTGGCACCCAGCCGCAGACCACTGGCCGAACACCCGCACCTGGAAAACCCGGTGGGCGACCCGGCGGCGTTGCTGCCGCAACTGAGTGGGCAGGTGGACATCGCCTTTTGTTGCCTGGGCACCACCCTGAAAAAAGCCGGTTCCGAAGCAGCCTTCCGCGCCGTCGACCTGGACCTGGTGGTGGCCTTCGCCCAGCGCGCGCGGGAGCTGGGCGCGCGGCACCTGATCGTCATCAGCGCGATCGGTGCCGACGCGAAATCCTCGGTGTTCTACAACCGGGTCAAAGGCGAAATGGAGCAGGCGCTGAAGGCCCAGGACTGGCCGCAACTGACCATCGTGCGGCCATCGCTGTTGTTGGGAGAGCGATTGGAACCGCGTCTGGCCGAACAACTGGCCGGGCCGTTGTCGCGGTTGATCCCGGGCAAATACCACGGCATTGAAGTGTGCGAACTGGCGCGAGCCATGTGGCGGCTGGCGCTGGAAGAGCAGGATGGGGTGCGCGTGGTGGAGTCGGATGAGCTGCGCAAACTCGGTAAGTAAGGCGATCTAAAGACCTTACACATTGGTTTTGTGTTGCCGCAGGAAGTTACGTCATAACCCGCCCGTGGCGTTAAACCCCACCCCCAGCACTGTCAATACCGACAGCGGCAACAGCAAGGTATCGAGCAACGCACTGGCCGGCAGATCGACGCCGGGGTAACTCGGAGCCTCGGCGCCAAACCGGTCCTTGGCGCAGCAGCCGCCATTGATCGCATACAGGTCCAATCGCGTGCCGGCATACACCACCGGCGCGCCGGGTTGCGCGGCGTCCAGCGTACGCGCGGTGGCGCAGCCCGTCAGATCCAGCGCCAGCACCAGCAGCAGGGCCTTATTCATCGCTGCTCAAATGGTGCTCGCCCCAACGCGGCAGCATGTCCTGGGGGATGTTCAACAGGTTGAGAATGCGCGCCACCACGAAGTCCACCAGGTCATCGATGGTTTGCGGCTGGTGATAGAAGCCCGGCGACGCCGGCAGGATGGTCACGCCCATATTCGACAACTTGAGCATGTGCTCCAGATGAATGCTCGAATACGGCGCCTCGCGCGGCACCAGAATCAACTGACGACGCTCTTTCAAGGTCACGTCCGCCGCACGCTCGATCAAATTGTTGCAGGCCCCCGTGGCAATCGCCGACAGCGTACCGGTGGAACACGGCACCACCACCATCGCCGCAGGAGCACCGGAGCCCGAGGCCACCGGCGACATCCAATCCTCTTTGCCATAGACCTTGATCTGCCCCGCCGCCGCACCGGTGTACTCAGTGAGGAACGCCTGCATGGTCTGCACCTTGGCCGGCAACGCCACGTCGGTCTCGGTGGCCATCACCAGTTGCGCGGCCTTGGAGATCAAAAAGTGCACCTCACGGTCCTCGCGCACCAGGCAGTCGAGCAGGCGCAGACCATAGGGCGCACCCGAGGCGCCGGTCATCGCCAGGGTGATGCGTTCGGGCCCGCTCATTTGAGCGCCTCGGCCAGCTTGCCATGCAGGCCGCCAAAGCCGCCGTTGCTCATGACCACCACGTGGGTGCCCGGTTTGGCCTGTTGTTTGACGTACTCGATAATGCCTTCAATGCTGTCACGAACCGTCGACGGCACGGTGCACAACGCCGCAATGCCCGGCAGGTCCCAGCCGAGGTTGGGCGGCGCATACCACACGGCCTGATCGGCATCGTTGACGCTTTCGGGCAAGCCATCGCGGTGCGCGCCGAGCTTCATGGAGTTGGAGCGCGGCTCGATGATCGCAATGATCGGTGCATCTCCCACACGCTTGCGCAGGCCATCCAGCGTGGTGGCGATCGCCGTGGGGTGGTGGGCGAAGTCATCGTAGATGGTAATCCCGTTCACATCGGCGACTTTTTCCATGCGCCGCTTCACGCTCTTGAACGCGCTCAACGCAGCAATGCCCATGGACGGCACCACACCCACATGCCGCGCAGCCGCCAACGTCACCAAGGCGTTAGCGACGTTGTGCTGGCCGGTCATGTCCCATTCGACGATGCCCTGGGCTTGGCCTTCGAACAGCACTTCAAACCTGGAACCGTCTTCGCTGAGCAATTTGACCTGCCACTGTCCGCCGGCGCCGGTGGTTTGCACCGGGGTCCAGCAGCCCATCTCGATCACGCGCTGCAAGGCCGGCTCGGTGGTGGGGTGAATCACCAGGCCTTCGCTCGGAATGGTGCGCACCAAGTGGTGAAATTGACGCTCAATGGCTGGTAGATCGGGGAAGATATCCGCGTGATCGAACTCCAGATTGTTCAGGATCGCCGTGCGCGGACGGTAGTGGACGAACTTGGAGCGCTTGTCGAAAAACGCGCTGTCGTATTCGTCCGCTTCAATCACAAAGAATGGTGTATCGCCCAGACGCGCCGACACCGAGAAGTTCTGCGGCACACCGCCGATCAGGAAGCCGGGGCTCATGCCCGCATGCTCCAGCACCCAGGCGAGCATGCTGCTGGTGGTGGTCTTGCCATGGGTGCCGGCAACGGCCAATACCCAGCGCCCTTGCAACACGTGGTCAGCCAGCCATTGCGGGCCGGACACATAGGGCAAGCCCTTATTGAGTACGTATTCGACCGCAGGGTTGCCACGGGACATGGCATTGCCGATCACCACCAGGTCGGGCGCCGGGTCGAATTGCGCAGGGTCGTAACCTTGGGTCAGCTCAATGCCCTGAGCCTCGAGTTGCGTGCTCATGGGCGGGTAGACATTGGCGTCGGAGCCCGTAACGTGGTGCCCCAGCTCTTTGGCCAGAACCGCCATCGAACCCATGAATGTGCCGCAAATACCGAGAATATGAATATGCATGGTTGACCTCTTAAACATCGAGGCAGGTTAGCGCAGGGCGTATGAAATCGCACTCTTTATACAGCCTGCGGCCGAGCAAGGTGTCGCAAGGACCTTGACTCGGCCGCAACGCTTTTCAGGCGGTCGTTACAGCCCCAGCTTTATTTTCCGTCTCTTTCATCGCGGCAAGAAAACGCAACTTCTCGTATGTCTCGACCATGCGTTCGAATTTCTTATCGATCAGATCAAGACGTTGTTCCGGTTGTGTGGGAATCGCTTCCCAAGGCTTATACGGCTTGAACACAAGGCTGTTTTGCCGAGCCGCTTTTTTCAGTTGTTGTTCCGATACACCGAGCAACTTCTCAAGGTTATTCAAACGTGCGGCAGTATCGGTAGGCCAACTTTCATCTTTGGTAAATACATCGCGCGTATCGCCGAGCAGAAACATTACGGTAGACGCCATGCCCAGCAACTTCATCTCGGCTTCCTCCAACCGAGCATTGATCGGGTCTGGCGCGGACAGTGTCGATTCAGTCGACGAGGGCGCCTGGGGTTTCGGTGCGCTGCCCGCCCCCGGCAAAAAAGGTGGCGGCAACACGCCCGGCGCATAGGTCGCCTTGATCGACTCGCCGGTGGCCACCGAGCCGGCATAGGACGCCACGTTGATGGGCGCGCTGACCATCCCGGTGATACCTGCGCTGATAAACGCATCACGGGCCACGCGACTGGCATTGGGTGCGGTGGAAATAACGCCCGCCTTGATCAGCTTGTCAGCATCGATCAAACGCTTGGCGGCATCCGCCACGCTGATCGGCGCCTGCTTGCGCAGGTTGGTCAGCAGCAACTCATCCTGAACCTTGATTTTATTGGCGTGGATAATCGCCTGCCCCGTTCCCTTGAATTTTTCCTGCAACGGAATCTGGCCGGGTTTTGAAGACGGTCCGGGCTTTGGCGAAAGCACAGGCTTGGGCGGCAGGGTTGGCCCGACCAGGGCTGGCTTTGGAGGAAGTGGCGGCGGGGATGGGGTTTTTCTAAACCACGAAAAGCTCAGTCCTCTTTTGCTGCGCCGTAAGGGCGCTTCAGGTGCGTCGTTGTCGTAGGTTGTCGGCGGTGCAGAAGGTGCCTCCACGGCTGGCGGTTGTGCAGGAATGAAAGGAACGGCTGGTGTGGTAATTCTCATCGTGTTCACCCGAGTGCTTGTTATTGTCAGAAAACACTGTCGCTGGTTGCCCTAATTAAGTGGGCCATCTGCGCTGAACAGTTCCTGTCAGCGCAGCCCAACTCAACGCGCACGATGTTTCCAACTAAACAATAAAAACTCGGTATCACTGACACGCTACGAGCACAACAACTGACAGACCGAACTTACAACGAGGCAGAACGGTTAATGCCATGCTTGCGTAACTTGCGATACAACGTATTGCGACTTACGCCCAAGTGTTCGGCGGTCTGCGTCATGTGCCAATGCTGACGCTCCAGCGCGGCGATCAGGGTCTGGCGCTCGGCATCTTCCAGCGGCCACTCGGTGATCGGCGGCGGCATGGGTGACGGATGAAGCAGCGCAGGCAGGTCCGCCAACCCCACTCGGCCGTCATCACACAGCGCCACCAGGGTACGCAGTACCGTCCGCAGCTGGCGCAGGTTGCCCGGCCAGGCAAAGGCCAGCAGCGCCTGGCGAGCATCGGGGTCCAGCTGCACCGATTGCGCCCCGGCCTCTTCGGCGAGCAGGAAGTCCAGCACCTGGGATCGGTCACTGCGCTCGCGCAAGGATGGCAGGGCGATTTCCAGACCGTTGAGTCGGTAGTACAGGTCTTCGCGAAAACTGCCGTCCCGCACACGCGCCAGCAAATTCCTATGGGTTGCGCTGATGATGCGCACATCCACCACCTGGGGTTCACCGCCCAGCGGCACCACCTTGCGATCCTCCAGCACACGCAACAGGCGGGTTTGCAGAGCCAGGGGCATATCACCGATTTCATCGAGAAACAGCGTTCCGCCGTCGGCCTGTTGCAACTTGCCGTGCATGCCCTCCTTGCGCGCACCGGTAAAGCTACCGCCGCGGTAGCCGAACAGTTCGCTTTCGATCAGGCTTTCCGGGATGGCGGCGCAATTGAGCGCCACGAAAGGGTTACCGGCGCGCTGGCTGGCGTGGTGCACGGCCTTGGCAAAGGCTTCCTTGCCGGAACCGGTTTCGCCGTTGATCAGCAATGGCACGTCACGCTCGAATACGCGCAGCGCCTTGCGAAAATCGCTTTGCAGCGTCGGGTCGCCCAGGCAGATGCCGGGCACAGGTGCCGGCTGCGCCTTGACCACGGCAGCCGGCACCGTGCGTGGCTGACCACGCAAGGCCGCAAACAGATGCCGCCCATCGCGGGTGCGCAGGGGCCAACTGGCGGTGGCATTGGCGCTGGCGCGACCGAGCAATGAGTCCAGCGAACAGTCGAAAAACGCGTCGACCGGTTGCCCCAGCAAGCCGTCACGCACCTGGCCGAGCAAATTCAGCGCGCTCTGGTTGACGGCACAAATCCGCCCCTCCCCATCGAACGCCAGCAGCCCCTCACTGAACAGGCCCACCGATTCGGCCTGCAGGTGAAAGCGCAGCAGCCAGTGGTGCTCGAAATGACGCAGGAAGTAACAGCTCTCGATCATCTTGGCCGACAGGTTCACCAACGCCATGGTGTGAAACTGACTCTGGCGCGATACCGCCTCGCGGGCCGATGACACATCCAGCACCGCCAGCAGGTCGCCATGGGGATCGAACACCGGACTCGCCGAGCATGTCAGCCCGGTATGCCGGCCGCGAAAGTGTTCATCACGATGAATGGTCAGTGACTGACGCTCTACCAGGCAGGTGCCGATGCCGTTGGTGCCTTCACAGGCTTCGCTCCAATCGGCACCGAGCCACAGCCCGGCACGCTCGAAAATCCGGCGCTCGGACGGCGCGGTGACACAGTTGAGGATCACCCCGCGGGCGTCGGTGAGCAGCACCGCGTGGCCGGCGCCGGAAAGTTGCTGGTGCAGGCTGTTCATCTCCGTGCCGGCGATGTGCAGGACTTGTTGCAGACGCTCGCGGCTCTCCAGCACGCGACCATGTTCCAGCACCGTGGGAGCGATGGTCTGCGCAGGGTCGAGGTGGTAGTCCTCCAGGCAACGCAGCCAGGAGCGGGCGATGGACGGGTCGCTGGCGGGGCCCTGAGGCAGGCTGTGCCCGCGTGCAACGGTCAGTACCTGCTGGGCATGGCGACTAAAATGATCGTTGTGCATGTTCTTATTGTTCTCCCTGCGTGAGAACGCCCAGCATCCCCCAGGCTTTGCGCCAATGCAATCCCGGCCCGACCCACCGGTCACAGGCTGTACCGTTTATGGCACAGATTGTCACTCCACCTGTGCCGGGAGCGTGACGGTCATGCGTCGCAACAATCTCCAACCCCTTGATTTACCTGCCCGCGAAGCGCTGGCCCGACCTTTGCTCTACGCTTTATCAAGCGCTTGAGCGCTGCACTCCAATAAACATAAAAGCCAGGAGATACCCACCATGCGTTACGCACACCCCGGTACTGAAGGCGCAATCGTTTCGTTCAAGGCCAAGTACGGCAACTTCATTGGTGGCGAATTTGTTGCGCCGGTCGACGGCAACTATTTCACCAACACTTCGCCGGTCAACGGCAAGCCTATCGCCGAATTCCCGCGCTCCACCGCCAAAGACATCGACAAGGCGCTGGACGCCGCCCACGCCGCCGCTGACGCCTGGGGCAAGACCTCGGCGCAGGACCGCTCGCTGGTGCTGCTGAAAATCGCCGACCGTATCGAACAGAACCTCGAACTGCTGGCCATCACCGAAACCTGGGACAACGGCAAGGCCGTGCGTGAAACCCTTAACGCCGATATCCCGTTGGCTGCCGACCACTTCCGTTATTTCGCCGGTTGCATCCGCGCCCAGGAAGGCACCAGCGCCGAAATCAATGAACACACCGCCTCCTATCATTTCCACGAACCCCTGGGCGTGGTCGGCCAGATCATCCCGTGGAACTTCCCCCTGCTGATGGCCGCCTGGAAACTCGCCCCGGCGCTGGCCGCGGGCAACTGCGTGGTGCTCAAGCCCGCCGAGCAAACGCCGCTGGGCATCAACGTGCTGATGGAAGTGATCGGCGACCTGCTGCCACCAGGCGTGCTGAACGTGGTGCATGGTTTCGGCAAAGAAGCTGGCGAAGCCCTGGCCACCAGCAAGCGCATCGCCAAGATCGCCTTCACCGGATCCACCCCGGTGGGCTCGCACATCATGCACGCGGCGGCCGAAAACATTATTCCATCGACCGTCGAACTGGGCGGCAAGTCGCCGAACATCTTCTTCGCCGACATCATGAAAGCCGAGCCATCGTTCATCGAAAAAGCGGCGGAAGGCCTGGTGTTGGCGTTCTTCAACCAGGGCGAGGTGTGCACCTGCCCATCCCGTGCGCTGGTTGAAGAATCGATCTACGACGACTTCATGAAAGTGGTGATGAAGAAAATCGAACAGATCAAGCGCGGCGACCCGCTGGACACCGACACCATGGTCGGCGCCCAGGCGTCCGAGCAGCAGTTCGATAAAATCCTGTCTTACCTGGAAATCGCCAAGGGCGAAGGCGCGCAACTGCTCACCGGCGGCAAGGTCGAGCAGCTCAGCGGCGACATGGCTGGGGGCTATTACATCCAGCCGACCCTGCTCAAGGGCACCAACGACATGCGCGTGTTCCAGGAAGAAATCTTCGGCCCGGTGGTCAGCATCACCACCTTCAAGGACGAAGCCGAAGCCCTGGCGATTGCCAACGACACCGAGTTCGGCCTCGGCGCCGGCGTATGGACCCGCGACATCAACCGCGCGTACCGCATGGGCCGGGCGATCAAGGCCGGTCGCGTGTGGACCAACTGCTACCACCTGTACCCGGCGCATGCCGCGTTTGGCGGTTACAAGAAGTCCGGCGTGGGCCGTGAAACACACAAGATGATGTTGGATCATTACCAGCAGACTAAAAACTTGCTGGTGAGCTACGACATTAATCCGTTGGGCTTCTTCTAACCAACCCTCCCCTCCCACGTTTGAAATGCAATCAACTGTGGGAGGGGGCAAGCCTCCTTCCACATTTAAATCTTCATAAGTACTTGCGATGTGCATCCGGCACAAAGATGCCGGGTTAAAAACAATAACAATGAAAGGTACTTCCCTATGCCTAGCGAACCCACTGGCTCTTCCGTCGACTTCGAAAAAGTCGACACTGATTACTTCCAACAACGCGAACTTAAAAAAGGCGCCGCCGGCTGGGTGTTATTAGTCGGCCTCGGCGTTGCCTACGTGATCTCCGGCGACTACGCCGGCTGGAACTTCGGCCTGGCCCAGGGCGGCTGGGGCGGGATGTTCCTCGCTACCTTGCTGATGGCCACCATGTACCTGTGCATGTGTTTTTCCCTGGCCGAACTGTCTTCGATGATTCCCACCGCCGGCGGCGGCTACGGTTTTGCCCGCAGCGCCTTCGGGCCCTGGGGCGGGTTCCTCACCGGCACCGCGATACTGATCGAATACGCTATCGCCCCTGCCGCCATTGCGGTGTTTATCGGCGCGTATTGCGAGTCGTTGTTCGGCATTGGCGGCTGGATGATCTACCTGGCGTTCTACATCATCTTCATCGGCATCCATATCTTTGGCGTCGGTGAAGCCTTGAAACTGATGTTTGTGATCACCGCCATCGCCGCGATTGCGCTGGGTGTGTTCCTGGTGGCGATGGTGCCGCACTTCAACGTCGCCAACCTGCTGGACATCCCAGTCACCGAAGCCAAGGGCGCCAGCACCTTTCTGCCCTTCGGCTACGTTGGCGTGTGGGCCGCAATCCCTTATGCGATCTGGTTTTTCCTGGCGGTCGAGGGCGTGCCACTGGCGGCCGAAGAAACCAAGAACCCCAAGCGCGACCTGCCTCGGGGCTTGATCGGCGCCATTGTGGTGCTGACCAGTTTTGCCCTGTTGATTCTAGTGATCGCACCAGGCGGCGCGGGGACTTATGCGCTGATCAAATCCGGTAACCCATTGGTGGAAGCGCTGTCACTGTCGTACGGTGGCTCGACGTGGATGGGCAGCTTCGTCAACCTGGTCGGCCTGGCGGGGCTGATTGCGAGCTTTTTCTCGATTATCTACGCCTATTCGCGGCAGATTTTCGCCCTGTCCCGCGCCGGCTACCTGCCGCGCAAGCTGTCGCAGACCAACAAGAGCAAGGCGCCGGTACTGGCGCTGGTGATCCCCGGCATCATCGGTTTTGGCCTGTCGCTGACCGGCCAGGGTGATTTACTGATCCTGGTAGCCGTGTTTGGCGCGACCATTTCCTACGTGCTGATGATGGCCGCGCACATCACCTTGCGCATCCGCCGCCCCAAAATGGAACGTCCTTACCGCACACCGGGTGGCATCTTCACTTCCGGCGTGGCGCTGGTACTGGCCTGCGTCGCCGTGGTGGCGGGCTTTCTGGTGGATCCTCGGGTGGTGATTGGCGCTGCGATCATCTATGGAGTATTAATTGCTTACTTTGCTTTCTACAGCCGGCATCACTTGGTAGCAGGCACGCCCGAAGAGGAATTCGCGGCGATCCAGGCCGCAGAGGCCGCCTTGCACTGACTGCCGTAAACCTCGGCGCGGGCGCCTTGCCCGCGTCGCCAAGGAGACACTGTATGGCAAGCTTTTCCCACGCGGTCGGTACACAAACCTACCGCTTCGACAGCCTCAAGGACGTGATGGCCAAGGCCAGCCCGGCACGCTCCGGAGATTTTCTGGCCGGCGTGGCGGCACAGAACGACGGCGAACGGGTCGCCGCGCAGATGGCGCTGGCGAATATCCCGCTCAAGCACTTTTTGCAAGAAGCGCTGATTCCTTATGAAAGCGATGAAGTCACCCGACTGATCATCGACACCCACGATAAACAGGCGTTTACCCCGGTCAGCCACCTCACCGTCGGCGGGTTGCGCGACTGGCTGCTGAGCGATGCGGCCGATGAACACTCCCTGCGTGCGTTGGCGCCCGGACTGACACCGGAAATGGCCGCCGCCGTGTCCAAGATCATGCGTGTGCAGGACCTGGTACTGGTGGCGCAGAAGATCCGCGTGGTCACGCAGTTTCGCGGCACCATGGGCTTGCGCGGGCGCCTGTCGACGCGCTTGCAACCCAACCACCCGACGGACGAACCGGCCGGCATCGCCGCGAGCATCCTCGACGGCCTGTTGTATGGCAACGGCGACGCCATGATCGGCATCAACCCGGCCACCGACAGCATCGCCTCGATCTGCGCCATGCTGGAGATGCTCGACGCCATCATCCAGCGCTATGAAATCCCCACCCAGGCCTGCGTGCTGACCCACGTGACCACCTCCATCGAGGCGATCAACCGTGGCGTACCGCTGGACCTGGTGTTCCAGTCGATTGCCGGCACCGAGGCGGCCAACGCCAGTTTCGGCATCAGCCTGAGTGTGTTGCAGGAAGGCTACGAGGCGGGCTTGAGCCTGAACCGCGGCACCCTGGGCCAGAACCTGATGTATTTCGAAACCGGCCAGGGCAGCGCCTTGTCGGCCAACGCGCACTTTGGCGTCGACCAACAAACCTGCGAAACCCGCGCCTATGCGGTGGCACGGCACTTCAAGCCGTTTCTGGTGAACACGGTGGTCGGGTTTATCGGCCCCGAATACCTGTACAACGGCAAGCAGATCATCCGCGCCGGTCTCGAAGACCACTTCTGCGGCAAGTTGCTGGGTGTGCCGATGGGCTGTGACATCTGCTACACCAACCACGCCGAGGCCGACCAGGACGACATGGACACCCTGCTGACCCTGCTCGGCGTGGCCGGGATCAACTTCATCATGGGCATCCCCGGCTCCGATGACATCATGCTCAACTACCAGACCACTTCGTTCCACGACGCCTTGTACGCCCGCCAAACCCTGGGGTTAAAACCGGCGCCGGAGTTTGAGCAGTGGCTGGCGAAAATGGGCATCTTCACGCAGGCCGATGGCAAGGTACGTTTCGGCAACAGCCTGCCACCGGCGTTTCGCCACGCATTGGCGCAATTGGGATGAAGGAACCTACCGTGCAACCAGACTTGCCTGACAACCCGTGGCTGCAATTGCGCCGCCTGACCCCGGCGCGTATTGCCCTGGGTCGCACCGGCACCAGCATCCCCACCAGCGCGCAACTGGACTTCCAGTTCGCCCACGCCCAGGCGCGGGATGCGGTGCACTTGCCCTTCGATCATGCGGGCCTCAGCCGCCAATTGGCCGAACGTGGACGTGACAGCCTGTTGCTGCACAGCGCCGCGACGGATCGGCACAGCTACCTGCAACGCCCGGACCTGGGTCGGCGTTTAAGCGACGAATCGGCTCAGGCGCTGCGCGAGCATGCGGCGGCCAACCCTGGCGGCGTGGACCTGGCGGTGGTAGTGGCCGATGGTTTATCGGCGCTGGCGGTGCATAAACATACGCTGGCGTTTCTGACACGCATGGAAGAACAGACCCACGCCGAGGGCTGGTCGCTGTCGCCGGTGATTCTGGTGGAGCAGGGTCGCGTGGCCGTGGCCGATGAGATCGGGCAATTGCTCGGTGCCAGAATGGTGGTGATCCTGATCGGTGAACGCCCAGGGCTCAGCTCGCCGGACAGCCTGGGCTTGTATTTCACCTACAACCCCAAGGTCGGCCTCACCGACGCCTACCGCAACTGCATTTCCAACGTACGCCTGGAAGGCTTGAGCTATGGCATGGCGGCCCATCGTTTGCTGTACTTGATGAAAGAGGCGTGCCGTCGGCAGCTGTCGGGGGTCAATCTCAAGGACGAGGCGCAGGTGCAGACCATCGAGTCCGACGACCCGGACCTGATGAAGGGCAACTTCCTGCTCAGCCCACCGACCGACTGATCCCGGCACGATTGCGCTTTTTGGCGTCTTTAGGCAGCATCGAGTCACGGCCGCGCGTGTGGTCGTACCCATTGGAAGTTGAGGCCTGGCATGCGGATCACTCAAGCGACCCTGGAACACCTGGACCTGCTGACCCCATTGTTCGTCAAATACCGCGAATTCTACGGGGCCCTGCCCTTCCCGGATTCATCGCGCGCCTTCCTGGAGAAGCGCCTGCGCCGCAAGGAGTCGGTGATCTACCTGGCCCTGGCCGACGATGACGACAAAAAGGTGCTTGGGTTTTGTCAGCTGTACCCGAGCTTTTCGTCGCTCTCGCTCAAGCGGGTGTGGATTCTTAACGATATCTACGTGGCCGAAGACGCACGCCGGCAACTGGTGGCGGACAACCTGATGCGCACGGCGAAGAAAATGGCCAAGGAGACCCACGCGGTACGGCTGCGGGTATCGACCAGCAGCGACAACGAAGTGGCGCAGAAGACGTATGAGTCGATCGGGTTTCGTGAAGACACGGAGTTCAAGAACTACACCTTGCCGATCAGCGAGGATTAAGTTCGACAGACCAGACAACACAGATCCCCTGCGGGGGGCGGTGCGACGATTTGACTTGCCCCCTCCCACAGTTGAGTCTCCAGCGGTTCCCAAGTCGCGCACCACGACATCCCCCGCTACAAAACCAACACGCTTTTCACCGATCAATCCGTATAATGCCGCCCTTTCAGGGTTGTAAGAAATACGGCATACAGGTGTAGCCTTATTACCCGAGCTTCCGCACAGGCCTGCAGAGCAGGGCCGTTCACACAGGTGCCACCAATGGATTTCAACCCGCTTGACCTTATCCTGCATCTCGATGTTTACCTCGACCTGCTGGTAACCAATTACGGTCCGTGGATCTACGCCATTCTGTTTCTGGTGATCTTTTGCGAAACGGGCCTGGTGGTCATGCCCTTCCTGCCGGGTGACTCCTTGCTGTTTATCGCCGGCGCCGTAGCCGCAGGTGGCGGCATGGACCCGGTGTTGCTGGGTGGCCTGTTGATGCTCGCCGCCATCCTCGGCGACAGCACCAACTACGTGATCGGGCGAACGGCGGGAGAACGCTTGTTCAGCAACCCGAACTCGAAAATCTTCCGTCGCGACTACCTGCAAAAAACCCACGATTTCTACGACAAACACGGCGGCAAAACCGTGACCCTGGCGCGCTTCCTGCCGATCCTGCGCACCTTTGCGCCGTTCGTCGCCGGTATCGCGAGAATGCCTTACGCGCGCTTCTTCGGCTTCAGCGTGCTGGGCACCGTGCTTTGGGTGGGTGGCCTGGTGACCCTGGGCTACTTCTTCGGCAACGTGCCCTTTATCAAGAAGAACCTGTCGTTGCTGGTGGTGTTCATCATTCTGCTGTCGCTGGTGCCGATGATCATTGGCGTATTGCGCAGCCGCTTTGGTCGCGCCTCCTCCGAAGCCAAGTCACAGTAACCCGCAATGTGGTCCCTCAGCGCCTGGCGTCGCCGGCGCCTGCTGGCCAAGCACCCGATTGCCGATGACACCTGGCAGCGGGTGCGCCACCACCTGACCTTCCTCGATGGCATCAGCACCGAGCAGGACCAATGGCTGCGTGAAGCCTGCGTGGTGTTCCTCGACGAAAAACACCTCACCGCCCTGCCCGGCGTCGAGCTGCACCAGGAACACCGCCTGCTGCTTGCCGCCCAGGCGCAACTGCCCTTGATGAACCTCGGCGACCTCGACTGGTACCAGGGCTTCCACGAAATCGTGCTGTACCCCGACGACTTCCTGAGCCCGCAACGCCATCGCGACGCCAGCGGTGTGGAACACGAGTGGAACGGCGAACACAGCGGCGAAGCCTGGCAACAAGGCCCGGTGATCCTGGCCTGGCCCGGCGTGCTCGCCAGCGGCCAATGGGAAGGCTACAACCTGGTGATCCACGAACTGGCGCACAAGCTCGACATGCTCAACGGTGACGCCAATGGCCTGCCACCGCTGCACAACGACATGCGCGTGCAAGAGTGGGCCCGTGTGATGCAGAGCGCTTATGACGATCTCAACCGCCAGCTCGACGCCGACCCCGATGTAGAGACGGTGATCGACCCCTACGCGGCGGAAAACCCGGCGGAATTTTTTGCCGTGACCAGCGAATATTTTTTCAGTGCCCCGGATCTGCTGGTCGACAGTTATCCACAGGTGTACACCCAACTCAGCCGCTTTTACCGCCAGGATCCCCTGACCCGCCTGACCCACCTGCAGGCGCACGATCCACGTTATCAGCCACAAGACGAATGACCGTACGACGTCTGGCGCATGGCATCGGCAACGGAATATGCCTATAATCGCCGCCACTTTTAGGCCAATCCGGCCAAGTTTCTTGGCCAATTAACGGGGGCAACGCCCAATGAGCTACAGCAAGATTCCGGCTGGCAAAGACCTGCCGAACGACATCTACGTCGCCATCGAGATTCCGGCCAACCACGCGCCGATCAAATACGAAATCGACAAAGACAGCGACTGCCTGTTCGTTGACCGTTTCATGGCCACCCCAATGTTCTATCCGGCCAACTACGGTTTCATCCCCAACACCCTGGCTGACGACGGAGACCCCCTCGACGTGCTGGTCGTCACCCCTTACCCGGTGACCCCAGGTTCGGTAATTCGCGCACGTCCGGTCGGTATCCTGAACATGACCGACGACGGCGGCGGCGATGCCAAAGTTATCGCAGTGCCACACGACAAGCTGTCCCAGTTGTACGTGGACGTGAAGGAATACACCGATCTGCCGCCGCTGCTGCTGGAACAGATCAAGCACTTCTTCGAGAACTACAAAGACCTCGAAAAAGGCAAATGGGTGAAGATCGACGGTTGGGGCAACGCAGACGCCGCCCGCGCCGAAATCATGAAATCGGTCGCCGCCTACAAAGGCTGATACCCGCTACTCATTGCCTGGCAATGTAAAAAAGCCCCGATTATTCGGGGCTTTTTTATGGGTAAAATTAAACATCAAGTTCAACTAACAGCAGCTTACGTTTAATAAAACGGCAAAACTGAAAAAACAGGCCACAACTAAGCAAAAACCTACACACCTAATTCAACGCATGGTTTATTTGCTTTGTTTTTCCGGCCAGTAAACTCGCGTTTATGAATAAATCAGGTGATCGTTTAAAAGCGCTATTACGGGAAGTTCATCTTTCCGCCTCCGACTTCGCCAAGAACCGCGGCGTCACGCCTCAACACGTGAACAACTGGTTCAAGCGCGGCGTGCCCATGGGCCGACTCAACGAGTTCGCAGAACTGTTGTGCGTGTCCAGCCGCTGGCTGCGCACCGGCGAAGGCCCCAAACATCCACCGGCCAACTTCCTGCTGGAAGGCTCGGACACTCGAAAAGGACTCGCCAGCACCCGCGAAGGACGCGGTAAATACCTCACAGGCCCCACCTGCGCCCCGGAAAAACTCGACGTGGAGATCCCCCTCCACCCCACGTTCACCTCAACCGAACGCATCCGCGTCTCCCTGCACACGCTCCAGACCCTCACCGTCAACCCCGACCGCGCGGTAGGCGCCTACATGGTCGACAACAGCATGATCGACATCATCCAACAAGGCGCCACCCTGGCCATCGACCGAGGCCGCACGCAAATCATCGACGGTGAAATCTACGCCGTCGAACACGACGGCATGCTGCGCATCAAATACCTCTACAACCGCCCCGGCGGAGGCCTGCGCATGCGCAGCCATAACGCCGGCGAACACCCCGACGAGTACCTCACCCACGAACAACGCTTCGAGCAAAACTTCCAGATCGTGGGCTGGGTCTTCTGGTGGTCCACCCTCAACAACCGCCGCCCACCCGTCCCGCTGGATGAACACCTGCTGGGCTGGGAAGGCTCTAAAACGGATCCGGAGGTGGGCAACTGAAGTGAATGTGGGTATCATGCGCCGCACATTTGGCAGGGGGCGGCGCAACGCTATCCACCCTGCCCGGCGAAGCGGAGGAGTTCCCGCGGATGCCCCTACTATTCAGCCCGACACGACGTGGGCTGAGCGATTTGAAGGCTGCTGAGGTTTGTCAAAAACAAGCTGAAGCAGTCAGCGAGAAGCCGGCCACAAGCCGGCTTTTTAATGCCTGCACGATTTCAGCGGGCAGCAGGTTGCGCTACCCGCCTTTACCGTCGTGTTACGCCGTTTGCAAACACTCCACAGCCCGATCCGCCACCATCTTCGCCATCTCCACCAAATGCATCACCGCCCTCTGCGGCGCAGGTAGCGGCTCACCGAGCACCTGCGACGTCGCCACTGCGCATTGCAGCAACTCCGCCACCCGCACCCAGGCATCTTCGAAGCTCAGTTCTTCATTCACAGTAAATGGGTGAGTTGCAGCCGATGAGGGCGAATCCGAAATAACGTTATCCATAGCAAAACTCCAATCGATAATTTAGAGCTGCCACTTCACGCGACTAAACGAAAGGCGGCAGCTGTACGCAGGTTAGTCGACCGGTCGATTGGAAACCCGGCGCACCCGAAGGTGCCCTGCGCACAGCCACCATAAGATGCAGGCGAAGAGATACCTGACTCATGAATTGCTTATGCGCCAATCGAATCCGGGCGACTAAACCCGATCACTGAATAGGCAGTGACGATCCGCAGCCTAGTCACGCATTTCCGCTGGCGCAAGCGCTTGGGATTCTCTCGGAAACGTCCTGCAAATGAAAGGGATCCGACCTGCTGGCCTTTAAAAATCACGTCCGAACCCTCTCCCGTGTTACCCCCCACCCACCCGTATCCACCAGTGACACTGTCTCTCCTCCCCGCCCCCAGAACCGTCCCAACGAATCCTCCTACAACCCCCTCTACCCCACCCATTCCCCACCGCCCAGCATTTTTTGGCCCAAAACCTGCTTATTGCACACCGTACAATAAAACCACCCTCAAGCCGGTTCACCCTCCACCACCGCTGCCCACCGCAGCCAGGGGAATGCTGATGGCGACTACACCGCTTCACTCTTCCAACCACGGCCTGGCGCGCTCGCTCAAGGAGCGGCATGTCATGTTGATTGCGATCGGCGGCATTATCGGGGCTGGTCTGTTTTTGGGCTCGGGCAAGGCGATTGCCACGGCGGGGCCGGCGTTGTTGCTGGCGTATGCGTTGTGTGGCGCGATGATTTATTTGATTGCGCGGGCGTTGGGGGAGTTGTCGTTGTATCGACCCGGCAGCGGTTCGTTTGCGACTTATGCGCAGGAATTTCTGGGGTCGCGCGTGGCGTTTGTCACGGGGTGGTCGTATTGGCTGATCTGGATTCTGGTGGGCGTGCTGGAGGTCACCGGGATCGGGGTGTTGATGAAGTATTGGTTCCCGGAGTTACCGCAGTGGATCCCCGCGCTGGTTACGGTCGGGATGTTGACGATGATCAATCTGTTTGCGGTGAAGACGTTTGGCGAAGTGGAGTTCTGGCTGGCGTTGATCAAGGTGTTGACGATTGTCGGGCTGATCGGCGCGGGGCTGGTGATTCTGTTGTTCGGGCTGGAAACCTCGGCGCAGGCCACACCTTCGCTGGCCAATCTGTGGCGCCATGGCGGTTTTTTTCCGAATGGCTGGAGTGGCTTCTGGTATGCGGTGCCGGTTGCCGCGTTCACCTTTGCCGGGGTGGAGGTGATTGGTTTGGTGGCCGCGGAAACGGCCGAGCCGCGGCGCACCTTGCCACGGGCAATCAATAGCCTCATCTGGCGCATGGCGATTTTTTATCTCGGGTCGATTGCGGTAATCATGGCGCTGTACCCGTGGAACCAGATCGATACGGCGCAAAGCCCGTTTGTGATGGTGTTCGACAGTATCGGCCTGGGCGTCGCGGCGGGGTTTATCAACTTTGTGGTGATCAGTGCGCTGGCCTCATCGTGCAATACCGGGCTGTTCGCGACCAGCCGCATGTTGTTTGCGCTGTCGCATCTGCAGCAGGCGCCGCGCCGGTTGCAGGTATTGAGCAAACGCCAGGTGCCAGTGCGTTGCCTGATGGTGTCGACCACCGTGTTGCTGGTGGGGGTGTTGCTCAATTATTGGATACCGGAGCGCATTTTCAGCCTGTTGATCACCGGGATTCTGGGGCTGTTGATCTGGGTGTGGACGGTAATAATCGCGGCGCATATGGCTTACCGGCGCAAGGTACGACGGGGTGAGACGCCCGAGGTGGCGTATCGCTTGCCTTGGGCCAGGGTGAGCAGTGTGCTGGTGCTGGGTTTTCTTGGGGTGCTGACCGTATTGGTGATCCGCGATCCGGAAACCCGTGCAGCCTTTTATGTAGCGTCGGCGTGGTTTGCACTGTTGTTGCTGGCGTATCCCAAGCCTCTTGCGACCAAGGAGGTGAACGATGTCTGGAACGCCTGAAAAGCTCGCGCTGGAGCGCTGCATCGAACGTTATATCCAGGCCAACCCGAACAGTGCCCATCAATTGAGCTGGGCCGCGCGGGTGATGCCCGGCGGTAATACGCGCTCGGTACTGTTCTACGAGCCGTTTCCATTGGTGATGTCGGGGGGTATCGGTTGCTTCCTGGATGACCTGGACGGGCATCGTTATGTCGATTTCCTGGCCGAATACACGGCGGCGCTGTACGGCCACTCTCACCCGGTGATCACCCATGCGCTGACCACCGCGATGGCCAACGGGCTGAACCTGAGCGCCCACACGGAGCTGGAGGCGCGGCTGGCCACGTTGATCGTGGAGCGCTTCGCGTGTATCGAGCAGGTGCGTTTCACCAACTCCGGTACCGAGGCGAATCTGCTCGCATTGGCGGCGGCAAAAGCCTACACCGGACGCGACGCCATTCTTGCGTTCAATGGCGGCTATCACGGTGGCGTGTTGAGTTTTGCCGGGCCGCACACGCCGATGAATGTGCCGCATCGTCTGCACCTCGCCGACTACAACGATTTGAGCGACGTCGAGCAATTACTGGCAAGGCATCCCGGTGAGTTCGCGGCCATCCTGGTGGAGCCGATGCTCG
The DNA here is from genome assembly GCF_036688725.1 of Pseudomonas lactucae. NCBI lineage: Bacteria > Pseudomonadati > Pseudomonadota > Gammaproteobacteria > Pseudomonadales > Pseudomonadaceae > Pseudomonas > Pseudomonas lactucae. The sequence continues at coordinate 180,033 of NZ_JAQQPT010000006.1, forward strand.
GTGCGAGCGGCTGTATCTGCGCCGAAGAAGGCTTTTTGGAAGGTCTGCGGGAGATGAGCCTGGCCCACGGCACGCTGTTAATTTTCGATGAGGTGATGACCTCGCGCCTGGGCCCTGGCGGCTTGCAGGAAAAACTTGGCGTCACCCCCGACTTGATCACCCTCGGCAAGTACCTGGGCGGCGGCATGCCATGTGGCATGCTTGGCGGGCGCCGGGACATCATGGCCCAGTTCGCCCCCCGCGGTGGGTGCCTGTCCCACGCCGGTACCTTCAACAACAATGTAATGACCATGGCCGCCGGCATCGCCGGGTTGGAGCAGGTGTACACCCGTGACGCGGCGGCGGCATTGAACGCGCGGGGCGATTGGTTGCGCGGGCAGCTCAATGCGGTGCTGGCGCGCCTGCCGATGCACTTCAGCGGGCAAGGGTCGGTGATGAATCTGCACCCCACGGCCGCGCCGATCCGGCGCCCGTCGGACAGCCCAACGGATCGAAACCACCTACGGGACCTGTTCTTTTTTCACCTGCTCGAATGTGGGATCTACAGCGCCCGACGCGGCTTGTTTGCGTTGAGCGTGCCGTTGACGGAGCAGGAATTTATCCGGCTGATCACGGCAACCCATCGCTTTGTAGAGCGCTATGGCGGCCTGTTGCGCAGCGATTGATCCGACGTCCGCTTGAGCGACAGCGCGTCGGTGAGCGACTATTCTTGCGCCGTCGCTCAACGGAACAAAACCCATGACCAGCAAAACCGCAAACCCACGGGGCCGGCGTAAAAAGACCGTGGGCGAAGCGTCGCAAGGTGTGCTGAACAAGGACACAATCATCGCCGCCGCGCTGGCCTTGATCGACCGCGACGGCCTGGACAAATGCAGCCTGCGTCACCTCGCCGATCAATTGGGCGTGTACCCCACGGCTATCTATTGGTATGTCTCTTCACGCGAGCTGTTGTTGAGCGAAGTGCTGGCCAAAGTCCTGGCGTCTGTGGCGCCGCCGCCCCAGGCACGCTGGCAGGATTACCTGCGTGCGGCGATGCTCAACTGCCATGACGCCGTGCGTCGACACCCGAATATTGCGCCATTGCTCGGGGCGCAATTGGTGTCCAACAGCCGTACCGACTTCACGCTGGTGGAGGGCGTATTGGCCGCCTTGCAACAGGCCGGTTTCAGCGGTCCGGCCTTGGTTGGGGCGTACAACACCTTTATCGCCGCCCTCGCCGGTTTCACCACGCTGGAGTTCGCGCCGCTGCCGGATAACACCCACGCGTGGCAGGATCAGGTGCAGCAAAGCCTGCAGTCGGTCGACGCCGAACAACACCCCACCCTCGCGCAAAACATGCACCGGTTAAGCAATCGCGGTTTCAGCCTGCGCTGGCAAAACGGCGTAGACGCGGCGCTGGATGAGAGTTTTGCGTTCTATGTCGACACAGTCCTGTGCGGCCTGGAAACCCTCGCGAACCGTTGATGCCCGCACGCGCATTGTCTCCTTTGAGTTGACGGTAAGACACGCGACAGCCGATTTATCAACGTGTCCCCACCCATTAATCTGTGCCCATGTTGAACGCAACGCCCAAACCCACTTAAACAAAAAGGATTCAACCATGAGCACTGCAACCTACAACCGCTTGAACAAAGACGACGCCATTGTTCTGCTGGTCGACCACCAGACCGGCCTGATCTCCCTGGTGCAGGACTTCTCGCCCAACGAGTTCAAGAACAACGTGCTGGCCCTGGCCGACCTGGCCAAGTTCTTCGACCTGCCGACCATCCTCACCACCAGCTTCGAGCAAGGCCCCAACGGCCCGATCGTACCGGAGCTCAAAGCGATGTTCCCGGACGCGCCGTACATCGCCCGCCCCGGTCAGATCAACGCCTGGGACAACGAAGACTTCGTCAAGGCGATCAAGGCCACCGGCCGCAAGCAGATCATCATTGCCGGTGTGGTCACGGATGTGTGCGTAGCGTTCCCGACCTTGTCGGCGCTGGCGGAAGGGTTTGATGTGTTTGTAGTGACCGATGCGTCCGGTACCTTCAACACCACGGTGCAGCAAGCAGCCTGGAGCCGCATGACACAGGCCGGCGCGCAGATGATGAACTGGTTCTCGGTGGCCTGTGAGCTGCACCGCGACTGGCGCAACGATATCGAAGGGCTGGGGAATTTGTTGTCCCAGCGGATTCCTAACTATCGCAATTTGATGAACAGCTACTCGGCGCTGACTGCTCGTCAAGACTAAGGTAACGACATCCCTTCAATAGGGTAATACGTAGCAGCTGTCGAGCCCTGGCGAGGCAGCTGCTACGCCAGGGGAACGCTCAAAATCACGCCCCGTCAATCCAGGATCAAATGCGGCAGAAACCGGCTCGAATCCTTGGTGATCAAACTGTTGTCCTCCCGCACACCAATCCCCGCCGCCTGATCACCTATCACCCAAGACCCGATCAGCGTGTAGCTGTCGTCAAATTTCGGCAACGGTGCAAACTCCTGAAGGATAAAAGGCGCATCGGTGTAGGGACCGTCTTCTTTGACGATCAGACCGTCGGCGGTTTGCAGTTCGATGTTGGCGCCTTCGCGCGAGAAGAACGGCTTGCGCACCCAGCCCTTTGGCACGGCTCGGCCTGGCTCGGTATCCAGGTGGGCCGCGAGCAGGTTGGGGTGGCCTTTGTTGAACTCCCACAACAGCGGCAGGATGCCTTTGTTGGAAAGAATGGACTTCCACGCAGGCTCGAAAAACTGCGTGTCACTCTGGGCAATCGCGGTACCAAAGGGTTCGTGGAAGATAAATTCCCAGGCGTGCAGTTTGAACAGGTGAGAAATCCAGCGATCCTGCAGGTCGACGAAACGGCCTTCGCTGGTCAGGCCGATGTCTTCGATATCGATGTGACGTGATTCGATGCCGACCTTTTCCGCGACCAGACGCAGGTAATCCGTGGTGCCTTTGTCTTCGATCGAGTCTTTCATCGAAGCAAAGTAGAACGGCTGGTTGAGCTGCAATTGAGCGAAAGCCTGATGCAGTTTGGTGTCGATGCTGTTGAATTGGTCGGCGTGCCTGGGCAGCAAGCCGCGTTCGATGCACTGCTCCAGCCAGCCCCATTGAAACGCCGCCGCCTCATACAGGCTGGTTGGCGTGTCGTAGTTGAGCTCCAGCAATTTGGCCGGCCCGGTGCCGTTATAGGAAAAATCCATGCGGCCATACAGGTGCGGGTGGCCTTCGAGCCATGAGGTGCGAATCATGTCGTAGAACGGCGCGGGAATGCTCAGGCGCTCCAGCAGCGCCTCGCTCTGAACCACACGGGCCACGAGGTCCATGCACATGTCATGGATCTCGGTGGTCGGGTCTTCGAGGTCGCGCTCGATTTGCTTGAGTGTGAACTGGTAATACGCGCGCTCGTCCCAGTAAGGTTCGCCGTCGATGGTATGGAACAGAAAGCCCAGGCTGTCGGCGGTCTGTTTCCAGTCATGACGCTCTGCGCAATGGATCTTCTTCATGGCCCGGGCTCCTTAACTGCTCGACCCGCCGCCGCCCCAGCCACTGCGTGCGCTGGCCTTGCTGCCAAAGCCGCCACGGGAGGTGGCCGAGGCAACGGCGCTCGACTTGCTGGAGGAACGCAGGGTATTGGCGTAATCGCTGCTGCCATACCTGGCCTGGTTGGACCGGCCGAATGTCGCCCCATTGGAGACGCGCTGATTGAGTGTCGAGTTGCCATAGTCGCCGCGATCATCGCGGTAGCGATACACCGGCTCGGAGCGGTAGCTGTTGCGATTATTACTGAGCATGTTGCCGATCAACAGGCCGGTCAGCAGGCTGCTGGTGGAGAAGCCTGAGCCGCCATTGCTCACTTGCGAGCCAGGCACTTGCGCTTGGGCGGCGTCCACCTGGGACTGTGTCACTTGGCCTTCGGCGGTCAGTTCGAAACCGCCCAGCTTGGGGATGAACTGGCCGTTGGAGTCCAGCTGGCACCAGCCGGCGACAAAGTCGGCATCGCAATCGGCCTGGCTGGCGTACACCGGGGCGATGCGGCGATGCTCGGCCATGGCCGTCATATAGGCATCCGAGCACACGTCCACCGGCAGCTTTTCATCGGCACATTGCTGGACCGACTGGAAGTTGTACTTCTTTTGCAAATCGTAGGTTTTTTCCGTCGGCCCGCAGCCGGATATCGCCATGGCGACCGAGGCGGCCAGCGAAAGCTGGACGTACTTGCTTCGTTTCATCGTGAGCTCCGTGCGCAATCAGTTCTGGGAAGGCGTCATGCACGCGGCATTCAACATGCCGACGCTGATGGCCACCGCAGCCACGTAGATGCCGGCGGCGAGCTCGCCTTTCTTGATGCGCGCAGAAGTGCCTTTGAGCACCAGGCTGGTCACCAGGAACGCCAACAGTTGGACGATGGCCGCGATCAATGCCCAAACCACGAAGTCGAGGATGCTGATCGAGTAGGCAATGACGTTGCTGGCTGGAATGGCGAAACCGATGATGGCACCGCCCAGCGCGACCGCAGCCGACACGTTGCCCGCACGGATCAGTTCGAATTCCTTGTGCGGCGTGAGGCGGGTATAGACGAACTGGAACAGTGCGAACAGTACGGCAGCCCCCAGGAGGTAGCTGACAAACCCGAACACAGCCGCTTTGTTCAGGGAGATGGAGAGAGCTTCTAGCATGGACGACTTCCTTTTTCAGAGCGCATTCAGGTCGGTTGTGTACAGCGAAATGCCCAGCGACGTGCTCAGGCTGACGGTGCCTTCGGCGTCTTCTTCGACGGAAAACAGCAAAAACTCTCGACGGTCGGTCAGGCCTGTGTCGCGGGCGTACAGCATTGAACGGTGTTCGACAATGTAGGAATCTTCTGGATTGATCACTTGCTCGCTCATCGCCACCAGTTCTGTCTGCCCCTCCTCGCCCCCCCACACACGGGCGTATTCCACGCCGTTGTGGGTGTAGGTCGGCAACCCGATCAGGCTTTGTGGACCCGCCAGCCGACGCAGTTCCGCTTCACTGCCGATAGTGACGTAACTCAGGTAGTTGAACAGGATCACCGACTCGACCTGCCCGGCGATATCGCCTGTGGTGTGCACCTGCAGCCAGTAATCTTCGTCGTTCATGTAGTAGCGCGACAGCCAGGTCGACTGCCCCAGGTCAACGGTGCCGTTACTCCAGATCTCCTGGGAGCCGGGGATCACCACCGAGGTTTTCCCGTCGAGCAACAACTTCAGGGTCGTGTCAAATATCACGCCTTTGCCCGGTGCCAGGCCCAACGGACCTGTAGTTGGCAGAGTGGTGCCGGCAGAGCCTTTCGACGCTGTATTCGCGTTCGGGGCCTCAAGCCCCATCAATTGTTTAAGCCATCCCATTGGAAATTTCCTTGAGGCGGGTGGAGGCGATATAGAAGAGTTCGCCGCCTTCAACGCGCGTGGCACTGGGCGGGTTGATCGAGGGTTGCCGGTCACCTTTGGCGCGATAGCCGATAAGGGTAGCGTTGTGGTGCTCTTTCATCTGCGTGTATAGATCGCCGAACGTGGCTTCAAAAGCCTCGGGCAATTTCATCAGGTATTGAGTGGCGCCTTGCCCTACGCACAGCAGCTCATTAATGACGACTGACGAACCCGGATCCTGGGAGGCGCGTACCAACATCTCGATAGCCATGCTTGAGGTGCATTCCAGACGGGGCGCGTAGGAGCTGGCGAGGGCGGCAATTTCACTTTCATTGAAGTGGGCGACTACATGCCCTACAGGACTCAGCTGATTCACCGCCAGTACGGTGGCCAGGGTCAGATCGTCGGACGGGGTACGCACCAGCACACGCTCGGCCCCCGGAACCCCGGCACGCAGTAAGAACGCCGTAGAGGACAGGCTTTCACCACGAATGAACGCCGCCTTGCCCGGCATCGGGTTTTCCTCGAGGGTGCAGTCGCAGATGACGATCAGGTTGTCGTTCGAGGTTTCGTCCTGAAGCAACAATTCAATGACCCGCTCGCTGCACGCCCCTTCCCAGCCAATGAGCACCGTATGGCCAACCTTGCCGGTGAAATCGCCTTTGCCCTTCATACCTTTTCTCCATGCATCGATAACACTGCTGGTGGTTTTGCCGATGGCTGCCGTCAACAGCGCAATGCCCCCGAGCATGACCCAGGTAGCCACAAAAACGCGCCCCGCCGCTGTCTGCGGCGCGAGATCGCCGTAGCCGACGGTAAGCGTGGTGGTGAGATAGAAGTAAACAAACGTGGCCGCAGCGGTGAGGTGCTGTTCGCCCAGCAATACAAGGCCCAGATAGGCCGTGCTCAGGTGTACTCCCAGGGCAACGACCAAGCCTGCCCAGCCGAATCGGTGAAAGAGGGACGAAGCGTACAGGCGCAATAAAAGAAAAATCGACATATCGTCCCTGGCTCCCTGGGGTACTTGATCCCTCATGGCGTCGCCTCTACGTCTGGAGGCTCTCGCGCATTCAGCCGGCATTAAACCTGCTGCGCGGCGTCGAGAGAAGTACCTTGGCTGCAATAAATCCGGCGAACGCACCAAAAAGATGGCCTTCAAAGGAAACGCCCTGGCGAGGCAGAAAGCCAACGACCAGGCCGCCGTACAATAAAGCCACGACACTGGCCGTTATCAGGTTGCTCCAACTGCGGTGAAACCAGGCGCGAGACAACAGGTAGGCCCATAGCCCAAATACCCAGCCGCTGGCACCGATGTGCAGACCTGCAAAACCGAACAACCAGACCAGCGAGCCGCCCAGCACAATAATGATCGCGCTGACGGCCATAAACCGTTTGACTCCTTCGATGATGACCAGGGTGCCCAGTATCAAAAAGGCAATCAGGTTCGCACTCAGGTGGGCAAAGGATGCATGCAAAAACGGTGAGGTGAGGATGCCGGGCAACCCGCGCATCGTTCTCGGGATCAGTCCGAACGCCATAAGGCTGTAACCGGTCACGGCATTGAGCAATTGCAGCGCGACCATGAACAGGGCCAAGCCTGCGATTATCTTGAAACCGTTAAGGGCACCCATCCCGACCTCGACACCTCGACATAAAAAAGAAGGGCAACTGATGCCCTTCTCGCGGCGGCGTCGCTTACTCGGCCGACTTTTGCTTCAGGCGTTCCAGAATCGCGTTGGCGCTGCCTTCGTTCGGCGTGATGCCGGCCTCGCGCAATTTGCGCTCCAGGTCGGTCCCCGTCGAGGCCTCAGCCAGCTCGTCCTGGGCTTGCAGTTCGGCGGCGCGTTGCTGCTGCTTGGCCTGCAAGCGGTTGAGCGTACCGACAGCGGTTTCCAGCTTGCCGTTGGCACCGCCACTGGCGATGGACGCACTGACCTGGGCCTTCTGTACGCTTTCGCGGGCCTTGGCCATGTCCACTTGCTGGCGCAGGCTTTTAATCCGGCTTTCGGCCTTGGTGATGTCCTTGCGCATGCTGTCGGCGTACCCACCGAATTCGGCGGTCTGCTTCTGCTCGACGTCGCGCTCGTTGGTCAGGGTAGAAATAGCTTCGGCCACTTCCAGGGCCAGGTCTTCACGGTTGGCCTGGATAGCGGCCATCGCCTTGGATTCCAGGTCCTTGATCTTGGCGTCGTACTCGCCGACGCGATCAGCCGCCAGTTTGTGCTTGGCCATGATGCTGACCAGCTCGCGCTTGGCGTTGGCCAACGCGGTGTCGGCATCGCGAATTTCCTGATCGAGGATGCGCAGGGCCTGTTGGTCGACGATCGATTCGCCGACTTCGCTGGCACCGCCACGCAGCGCGGTGAACAATTTGCTCCAGATGGATTGAGTCATTGGATACTCCCGAATACTTAATTGAAGAAACGTTCGAAGGCTTCGCTGGCGCGCTGCACGTTATCGACGAGGGTTTTCACCTCGGTCACGATGTTGGTCAGGCTGGAGTCGGAACTCAATGCGCCGAACATGTTGTAGACCACCTGCCCGTTAGGCATGGACTCGATACCGATCGAGGACAGCGGGAACATTTCCCGACTGCGTAGCACAGCATCGTTGAATGCCGTTACGTCAGTGATGGACTCGACGTCGACCAGCACGGTATCGACGATGATCTGCTCGCCCACTACCGCGATGTAAATCGGCAAGCCTCCGAAGTCGTTCATTTCCAGCTTGATACTGGATTCGGAACCTTGAACCAGAGACAGCGTAATGTCGTTGGCAACCACGTCGTCCAGGGCCTGAAGCGCACTGAAGAGGCGGTCGATGTTCCAGTTGGTACCTGCGCTCATGTAGTTCTCCGATATGAATGAGCCCGCCAGAATCGGCTGGCGGAGCTGTTTCTCCATTTGCTTGAGCAGGCTTCGGTTTTCGGGAAGCACCCAAGTTTCGTGTTTCACATAACCGGCCGCCGCCAGGCCCGCGCGCATCTGCTTCATGTAAAAGCTCGATGGCTTTTTAGCGGACGGTTTCAAGCGCTCTCCCTTGCGGCCTGGTGAATCTGTCTCGGGCCCTGCTGGCGGGCTCGATGGAGAGCTGCTTTTCATGGTACTGACCTCGTTGTGAAAAACTCACGCGTGAGAAAATCTACAGGTAATGTTCGCTATGCTCAATAGCTCACGCGTGAGATTTTTCTACGCACGTTGGATGAAGGGTTATGCAGCGCTGACGGCTCATCAGAAGCAAACCCGGCGACTGACCTGTGCTGCAAAGCAGGTGTGTGGCACTCTCCCTATCCCGCCAGCTCCCGCTCGATCTGTTCGATGCTCGGCAAACTGGTTTGAAGCGCTGCCGGCAACGACTCCCTTAATTGATAGTGCGCCACGCCAATCGGCCGATTGTTGTCGCGCAGCGCATACTCGGCCACTACTTCATTCTTGCTCTTGCACAACAAGAGTCCAATGGTCGGGCCATCCTGGGGATGTTTAAGCTGGGCATCCACGGCGGCGAGGTAAAAACTCAGTTTACCCAGGTGCTCTGGCTTGAATTTTCCGGTTTTGAGTTCGATCACGACGTAACAGCGCAGCTTCACGTGATAGAACAACAGGTCAATGAAGAACTCATCGCCCCCCACGTCCAGTAGCACCTGTTGGCCGACGAAAGCGAAACCTGCCCCCAGTTCCAGCAAAAAGTCGGTCACGTGCTTGATCAGGGCGTTTTCTATGTCGCGCTCCTGCGCATCCAAGGCCAGGCCAAGGAAATCAAAACGATAGGGATCTTTCAGCGACTCGCGCGCCAGATCCGATTGCGGCTTTGGCAAATGGCTCTCAAAGTTGCTGACAGCCTTGCTGCTGCGCTCCAGCAGACGATTCTCGATGTGCATCACCAGCGTATTGCGCGACCAGTTGTGTTCGATTGCCTGGGCGATGTACCAGCGGCGGGTTTCAGGGCCCGGAAGTTTGTCGAGCATCACCACGCTGTGACCCCAGGGCAATTGTGCAGCAGCCTGTTGCACAAACTCCAAATCCGGCCAGGCCTCGGCAAATGCACGCATGTACTTCAGATTACGCGGCGAAAACCCCTTCATTTGCGGAAAAGCCGCGCGCAAATCCTGGGCGAGCCGGTCGATAACCTTGCTACCCCAACCCTGCTCGCTTTGGCGAGTCAAAATATCGTGTCCGATTTTCCAGTAGAGCAGCACCAACTCGCGGTTGACGGCGAGTGTTGCGCGTTGCTGCGCCGTATGAATACGGCCCTTGAGGTCGGTCAGCCAATCGCTGTAGCCCTCAGGCGATGCGGTCACGCCGGTAGATACATTGCTCATGCCCGTCTCACGCTTGGGTTTTCGGCAGACTAGGCAGAGACCTGTGCCGTCACAAGTGCTTATGAATACTTCAGGAAGCGCCCTTCAAACCTTGCGGAACGGTCCTGCTGGCCTTTGCAAATCGACGTATTGCAATCCTCTCTCTTGACTCTCCCCTATACGGCACCCCCTACCCTGAATCTCATTTCAGGAGCTGTTCACATGAGCCAACGCATCCTGGTCGTCCTCGGCCACCCGTCCAACACCAGTCTCTGTTCAGCCCTCGCCGACACCTATACCCACGCAGCAAAAACCGCCGGCCACGAAGTCCGTGTACTGCGCCTGGGCGATCGGGTGTTCGACCCCGTCCTGCACGACGGTTACACACAGACCCAGCCATTGGAGGCCGTCCTGCAAAGCGCCCAATCCGACATCCTCTGGGCTACTCATCTGACGTTCGTGTTCCCGATCTGGTGGGGTGGTATTCCAGCGTTGATGAAGGGGTTTATCGACCGTATTTTCCTACCTGGTTTTGCCTTCAAATACCGTGCGGGCAAGACATTCCCTGACAAGCTATTACACGGCAAGACGGCGCATTTGTTAGTGACCCTGGACACACCGCCGTGGTATTACCGCTGGTTCCAGCACATGCCGGGCGTGCATCAGATGCGCAAGGCCACGCTGGCGTTTTGTGGCATCAAGCCGATCAAGACGCTGCTGTTCGGGCCGGTACTCGGCTCTACACCGGCACAACGCGATAGATGGCTCAAACAAGCCGGCGCACTATTTGGAAAAGGGAATTTTCATGTACATCGGCAAAGCCGCGCAACGGTCGGGCACCACCATCAAAGCGATTCGTCACTATGAGGCCATAGGCCTGCTGCCGGCGCCGCAGCGCCAGGGCCAATACCGGGTCTATTCGGAGCAGAGCGTTGAGCTGCTGATGTTTATCAAGTGCGCGCAGCAGTTGGGGTTCAAGCTCAAGGAGTTGCAGGAGATTATGCGCGACAGCCCACGAGACACCTTGCCCTGGGACCGGGCAGAACACGCCATCGCCAGCAAAAAACGCGAGCTGGCCGCGCAGATTACCGAGTTGCAGAAAATGCACACAGGGCTGACAGCGTTTGAAAGCCAGTTGAAAGAGGCGCAGGGACAATGCTCGTCAATGAGCTTGGTCGTTATTTGAAGTAGCCCTTCAGCGCGAGTTGGCGCTGACTTTTACGCCGCTGTCGTAAGCCCATTCTGATTTTCCCAACCGTTCATCCAGCCGCTTTTTGCAGCGGCAGACTCCGACGCCTTGCCCCCTGCCGAGACGTCACGGATGACCCACGCCGCCCACATTGCCTCTATCGAACATGAGTTGAATGGCTTTCATCAGAGCCTGGCGGTGTATCGCCAGCAGATGGGCGCCTGGTATTCCCGTGCGCTGGATTCGGTGAGCCATGCCGCGGATATGCCGTCGTTGCTGGGCATGGACCGAGTGGTGCGGGTGGGGGATACGCAGCGCTCCGTGAGCCTGTCCGATGCCGACTTTTCCACCGTGGCCCGTTGCCCGGTGGGCGGTGAGCTGAAGATCGAGAGCCAATTCGAGTCGCTGTATGACGTGCCGATTGGCGATATTCCGGTCGAGGTGATCGGGCTGGACGATGGCAGCTCCACGATGCTCATGCTCGACGAGCACGGCAAGGGCTCGCACTACTGCGCTGCCGGTGGGCGTTATCAGGTGCGGGTGCAGGGCGGCGTGTCGGCAGAGCAGGTGGATGCGTTGTTTGCCTCCTATGCCGGGCTGACGGCAGACCTGGAGCAGTGGCTTCGGTCTCATTGGCAAGCCGTCAAACCGTATTGGGAGCAGTCCACCGCCAGCGCGATTGGCAGCGGCGTGCGGGCGGGCAGTTGGGCCGCGATCATGGACGTGTGGGACAGCATCAAGCTGGTGCAGGCGATCCTTGAAAACCCGCTGAAGTACGTCGAACAGCTCGGTGATCAGGCAGCCAAGTTGGCGCAAATCGCCACCGATGCGCCCAAGGTCATGGAACAGGCGATGTTGCTGGCCAGTGACGAGGCGGCGTTGTTCCTGCTGGTGCGCACGGCGATGCTGTGGCTGGACGCGCTGCCGCCCGGCCAGGTTGCGCAGGTAGGTGCAGGGTTTGTGGTGTCGCTGCTGGTCGATCTGGTGATTGGCGTGGTGCTGACCATCGCCTTGCAGGCGGCGGGTGTGGCATATCTGGGTGTGCGCTTGGTCAAGTACGGCGCGCAAATGCTGGATGCCGCGGTAGGTTTTGTTGAAGGCCTGCTAAAGATTCTGACCCGCTTCATGCAGGCCGTGGATCGCTACAAGGCGGTAGCGATTCGCGGGGTGGTCGGCGGGGTGAAGCAAGGCACCTTGCAGATGCGCTGGCGGGCGCGGCAGAACGCGGTGCTGAAGCAGACCGAGCATGTGGACGATGCGCCTGTTTCGGGGAAAAACCTGAACGGGGATGCGGCGGCGGCTTCGGATAAGACCGTGACTAATGGGTGCCCGGTGTCGATGGTGACCGGGGAGGAGTTGCTCACGCTCACCGACGGCACGTTGGATGGGATTTTGCCGTTTGAGTGGACGCGGTTGTATCGCACCAGCGCGGTGGAAGTGGATGTTGGGTTGGGGTTTGGTTGGAGTCATTCGCTGGCGCAGCGGTTGGTGGTTTCCGGCGATTCGGTGGTGTGGACGGATCATGAGAATCGCATTACTTCGTTTCCGATGCCGACCGTTGCTCGCCCGGCAATCACCAATAGCCTGGCTGAAGCGGCGATTTATTTGGGTTCGTTGCCGGATGAATTGGTGCTGGCCCAGGCATCGCGGTTTTATCACTTTCGCGACGGTGTGCTGGTCTCGATCAGTGATGCGTATGACAACCGGCTGCGGATTGCCCGGGATTTTATGGGCCGCATTGAGCGGTTGGATAACGGTGTCGGCCGCTCGTTGTGTTTGCGTTATGAGCTGGGCCGCATCGTGGCGGTGGATTACCAGGTTCAGCGGGCCAAGGGGTATGAGCCTTACGAATGGATCACTGAGCAGAGCGTCGTTTCCTACGCCTATGACGACTTGGGCCGACTGGTTTGCGCGACCAATGCCGTCGGCGAAAGTGAGGTTTATCGGTACGACGAGCAGCACGTCATTCTGGAGCGGGGCTTGGCTGGTGGGGCGAGCTTCTTTTGGGAATGGGAACGCTCCGGCAAGGCCGCACGCTGTGTTCGGCACTGGGCCAGTTTTTCGCAGATGGATACGCGGTATGCCTGGGGTGATGACGGCCACGTTGTCGTGCATAACGCCGATGGCAGTCAGGAAGTGTATGTCCACGATGACCGCGCACGGCTGGTGCAGCGCATCGATCCGGACGGTGCCCAGCATTTTAAATCCTACGACGCTAAAGGCCGGCTGACCGTCGAGCAGGACCCGCTGGGGGCGGTGACGGCGTATCAGTACGACGACGCCGGACGCTTGGTGGCGGTGTTTCCGGGGGATGATGAGCCGACGTCCTACGAGCATGACAATGGTTTCGTACGGGTTGTGCGGCGTGGGAAGGCGCTTTGGAAGTACGAGCGTAACGATCAGGGCGATGTGACGCGTAGGACCGATCCCGACGGCCAAGTGACGGACTACAGCTACAACCAATATGGGCAGTTGATTGGGGTTTGGTACCCCGATCACAGCTGTCATCGCCTGGTCTGGAACGAACGCGGCCAGTTGCTTGAAGAGCAACTGCCCAATGGCGGCATCAAGCGCTATCGCTACGACGATCTGGGCCGCCAGATTGCCCGCGAGGATGAACAAGGCGCGCTGACCCAATACCAATGGGACAGCGTTGGTCGGCTAATTCGCGTCGTACTCCCCGGCGGTGCCACGCGGGAATACAGCTACAACCCCTACGGAAAAATCACCGCCGAACGCGACGAACTCGGCCACATCACCCGCTACGAATACGCCGACGGCCTGCACCTGATCAGCCGCCGCATCAACGCCGATGGCACTCAGGTCAAGTACCGCTACGACAACGCTCGACTGCTGCTGACCGACATCGAAAACGAAATCGGCGAAACCTACCGACTGGACTACCACCCCAACGGCCTGATCCAGCAGGAAATCGGCTTCGACGGCAAACGCACCGCCTACGTTTATGACCTCAACGGCAACCTGCAGGAAAAAACCGAACACGGTGATGACGGCCGTCAGCTAGTTACCGTTTACCAGCGCGACCACGCCGGCCGCCTCGTACGAAAAACCCTCCCCGACGGCAACACAGTCGATTACACCTACGACCGCCAAGGCAACCTCCTCAGCGTCGACGACGGCCACTGGGCACTGGCCTACGAATACGACGCTCAAAATCGCCTCACCGCCGAACATCAGGGCTGGGGCACCCTGCGCTATGGCTATGACGCCTGCGGTCAACTTCAACATCTACGACTGCCAGACAACAACCGACTGGTGTTCAACCACGCCAAAGGTGGTCATTTGGCGACAGTTGAGTTGAATGGCGAAACGCTGACCTCGCACCTCTTCAAAGCCGGCCAGGAACACCAACGCCAACAAGGCCAACTCCTCAGCCACTACCACTACGACGAGCAGCACCGCCTGCACGCCCACACCGTCACCCAGCAGGAGAACTATTTTTACCAACGCCACTACGACTACGACCCATCCGGCAACCTCACCCGCCTCAATGACACCCGCAAAGGCGAACACCACTACCGCTACGACCCGCTCAACCGGCTGACCCGCGCCGATCACTCGCAAGACCAGCAAGAACGCTTCGCCCACACCCCCGCCGGCAACCTGCTTATGCAAGACCGCCCCGGCCCTGACATCGTGGCGGGCAATCGGTTGATGATTCAGGGTGATCGGCACTACGACTACGACGCCTTCGGCAACCTGATCCGCGAACGGCGCGGCAAGGGCCATCAACTCGTTACCGAATACCGCTACGACTGCCAGCATCGGTTGATCGGTATTACGCAGCCCAACGGCCAAACGGCGAGTTACCGTTATGACCCGTTCAGGCGGCGTATCAGCAAAACCGTGGACGGCATCACCACCGAGTTCTTTTGGCAGGGCGACAAACTCATCGCCGAACACCATGCGGACCGCCATCGCAGCTATCTCTATGAACCGGACAGTTTCCGGCCCTTGGCCCTGTTGGAAGGATTTGGTCCACAGGAAACAAAACCCTACCACTACCAACTCGACCACCTCGGCACGCCCCAAGAACTCACCGCTCCAGACGGAGAAATCGTCTGGTCCGCCCATTACCGCGCCTACGGCCAAATCAGCCGCCTCGACGTCGAAAAAGTCGACAACCCGCTGCGCTTCCAAGGTCAGTACTTCGACCCGGAAAGCGGGCTGCACTACAACCGTCATCGCTACTACAATCCTGATATTGGTCGTTACCTGACCCCGGACCCGGTCAAGCTGGCGGGTGGGATCAACGCGTACCAGTACGCACCTAATCCGATGGGATGGGTAGATCCGCTAGGGTTGGCGTGTAGACCTACGAATTGCCCTCAACAAAGCACGGAAAAAAAGTGGGAATTAAACTCTGCTGTCGATCTTGACTGGCGCAAACAAAACAGCAGTGCTCATGAGCAAATGCATAGAGGCTTGGATGAAGCTTTCCGCAGGACGGCAATACCAAAGCATGATTACAATGTGACTAAGTGGGGGAAGGATAAGTATGGAAAATCCTTTCCAACCGAATGGCGTGTACAAAGAGGGCCCAACAAGGGTGCAGAAGTCAACGTAGATGACCCTACGCTCGTTCCCAGCAAAGAGGGACCACAATCACCGCACATCGGCTATCAAACTCCCGGAAAAAGAGCAGGGGGCGGCGCCACGAGAGGTCACATACTCCTTGAATTGCTTCCTGTTAGCCGCTCAAAAATAGGAGTTCCTTAGTGAGTTATCTAGAAGAAGAAATAGACGAAACCCTCAACACGTTTAAAATTCAGCATGAAAAACTGCAAGCGAAAGAACTCGCAGCATTAATAAATTCCATCACAAAGAAATTTTTTACATCACAGAGCGATATTTTAGACCCCAATAAACTCATTGAAAAACATACTGAATACAACCCGAACTTCTGGAAAGAAATACCAGAACGCATAACCAAAAAAGGCCTTACGCTCTTAGTTTTCGATACAGCTTACAGAGCGTGGAAACTTCGGAGCGCGCAAGAGCTTGCATTGATTATAAGTGAGACGACCGGCTATCCATTTTGGATAACTGACCATGAGCTAACGTTTCTGGTCCATTTAGATGATCATGACTGCGTACTGTGGGCATAATAAAGAGAAATTCACCAGCCAACAGAAACAGGTATTTTTCACTTTTAATAAACCACCAGCGCAAAAAACATAACTAATCTTCATATCTTGATTACAGGCGCAGAACCTTCTCATACAGGTTCATCTTCACCTGCAATTACCTCACTGCCACAAAGCACCGCCATGGACGCCGAGCCAAATAAGATGCACATCAGCTCACCATATGAGCCGAATAACCTCTCTATTCGGCTCACGCACCCAGGCGCTCCCTCATGGACCATCCACACTGGATCTGGCAACACGTCGACTGGCCGCATTTCCACTGGCAACCCGCCCGTCTGGCCGTCTTGTTACGCGAATGTGGGCAAGCCCAAGGTCGGCTCCTAGGCATGCTAGGTTGCTTCCCCCAGGGAGTCAGTGCGCAAAATGAGTTGGATGCGCTGCTGCAAAATATCCTGACCTCTTCTGCGATCGAAGGTGAGCAACTGAATGTTGGCTCCGTTCGCTCCTCACTGGCACGACGCATGGGCTTGGAGGCGATGAATGACGGCCAGGTCAGCCGTCGCAGCGAAGGCCTTGCCGAGCTGATGATGGATGCAACTCAGCAATTCACCCTGCCTTTGCAATAGCGCAAATAGACGAATAGTGAGCGAGAGCCGGTTCTGGCAACAACACCGCGACCTTGCTTTGTCCGCCGAGCAGATCAAAGTTCTCAACCGCTTACTCGACGGTGGTGAAAGGGGCTTAGAACACGGCATCAGCGCCGCGCAATACCAAACAGTGGCAAAGGTCTCCAAAGCGACGGCCACACGACACCTGGCCGACCTGCTGAAAAAAACTGCCTGATCCGCCTCCCCGGAGGCGGCCGCAGCACGCGTTATCAGGTCAATACAACGGACCGCTGACACCCCGCTCATTTGCCCCAATTCCCCATGTCTGCTAGTGTCGCGCCGGTTTACCGTCTACCGGAATTGCCGCCATGGCCCGCAAAAAAGTTGCACTCGATTTCGAACAATCCCTCGCCGACCTGCAAACCCTGGTCGAGCGTCTGGAGAACGGCGAGTTGTCGCTGGAGGACTCGCTGACGGCGTTTGAGCAGGGCATCGGCCTGACCCGCGACTGCCAAAGCGCGTTGGCGCAGGCCGAGCAGAAGGTACAGGTGTTGCTGGAACGTGACGGGGAGTTGGCCGAAGAACCTTTCGATGCGGAACAGCCGGAATGATCGACGCGTATCAGGCCAGTAGCCAAGCCCGGGTCAATGCGGCGCTGGAACCCTTGTTTGTTGCGCCAAGTCCGCAAATGAAGCGTCTGTACGAAGCCATGCGCTACAGCGTGATGAACGGCGGCAAGCGTGTGCGTCCGTTACTGGCCTATGCCGCGTGTGAAGCCCTGGGCGCGCCGGCCGAGCAGGCCAATGGCGCGGCGTGTGCGGTTGAGCTGATTCACGCCTACTCCCTGGTACACGACGATTTGCCGGCGATGGACGACGACGACCTGCGTCGCGGCCAGCCGACTACTCACAAAGCCTTTGATGAAGCCTATGCGATCCTCGCCGGTGACGGCTTGCAGAGCCTGGCGTTCAGTGCATTGCTGGACCCGGGCTTGAGCAGCGTCAATGCCGAGATCCGCCTGCGCATGGTCACCGCCCTGGCCCTGGCTGCCGGCCCGGCCGGCATGGTCGGCGGGCAGGCTATCGACATGGGTTCGGTCAGCCTCAAGCTGGATCAGCAAGCCCTCGAACACATGCACCGCCACAAGACCGGCGCGCTGATCGAGGCCGCCGTGCAATTGGGCGCGCTGGCCAGCGGCCGCGCCGAAGCTGCGCAATTGGCGGCCTTGCAGACTTACGCCCGGGCCATCGGCCTGGCGTTCCAGGTGCAGGACGATATTCTCGACGTAGAGAGCGACACCGCCACGCTGGGCAAGCGTCAGGGCGCCGACATCGCACGGGACAAACCGACTTATCCGGCACTGCTCGGGCTTGCTGCGGCCAAGGCGTATGCCCTTGAGTTGCGCGACCAGGCCCTGGACGCCCTGCGACCTTTCGACGCGGCGGCCGAGCCGTTGCGTGACCTGGCGCGGTATATCGTCGAACGCCGCCACTGATAACCGCGGCCATTGCAGCCGCATATCGGCCAAGTTCGGCGCTCTGCGTGGGCAGTTTGCGATGCTTGAGGTAAACTGCCGCCTCTTCTATACCTATAACGATTCGCCTGATGCCCACGACGTTTCAAGAGATTCCCCGCAAGCGCCCGTCCACGCCCCTGCTCGACCGTGCTGCCACGCCGGACGGCCTGCGTCGACTGGGTGAAGCCGAGCTGGAAACCCTGGCCGATGAGTTGCGCCTGGAATTGCTCTACACGGTCGGCCAGACCGGTGGGCATTTTGGTGCCGGCCTGGGCGTCATCGAGCTGACCATCGCCTTGCATTACGTGTTCGACACCCCGGACGACCGGCTGGTGTGGGACGTTGGCCACCAGGCGTATCCGCATAAAATCCTCACGGGCCGCCGCGAGCGCATGAGTACCCTGCGCCAGAAGGACGGTGTTGCCGCCTTCCCGCGTCGTTCCGAGAGCGAGTACGACACCTTTGGCGTCGGCCACTCCAGCACCTCGATCAGCGCAGCGCTGGGCATGGCGATTGCTGCCCGCCTGCAAAACAGCGACCGCAAGGCGATCGCGGTGATCGGTGATGGTGCGCTGACCGCCGGCATGGCCTTCGAAGCGCTGAATCATGCGCCGGAAGTGGACGCCAACATGCTGGTGATCCTCAACGACAACGACATGTCGATTTCGCGCAATGTCGGTGGCCTGTCGAATTATTTGGCAAAGATTCTCTCCAGCCGCACCTATGCCAGCATGCGCGAAGGCAGCAAGAAAGTGCTCTCGCGTCTGCCTGGCGCTTGGGAAATTGCCCGTCGTACCGAAGAATACGCCAAGGGCATGCTGGTTCCGGGCACACTGTTCGAAGAGCTGGGCTGGAACTACATCGGCCCAATCGACGGGCATGACCTGCCGACCCTGATCGCCACGCTGCGTAACATGCGTGACCTCAAGGGCCCGCAATTCCTGCATATCGTCACCAAAAAGGGCAAAGGCTTCGCCCCGGCGGAAGTCGACCCGATTGGTTACCACGCGATCACCAAACTCGAACCCCTGGACGCCCCCGCCGCCGCGCCGAAAAAGGCCAGCGGGCCGAAATACTCCGGTGTGTTCGGCGAATGGTTGTGCGACATGGCGGCCGCCGACCCGCGCCTGGTGGGAATTACCCCGGCGATGAAAGAAGGCTCCGATCTGGTTGCCTTCAGCGAGCGCTTCCCGCTGCGCTACTTCGATGTGGCGATTGCCGAGCAGCACGCCGTCACGTTTGCCGCCGGCATGGCCTGTGAAGGCGCCAAGCCGGTGGTGGCGATCTACTCGACTTTTCTGCAGCGCGGTTATGACCAGTTGGTGCATGACGTCGCGGTACAGAACCTCGATGTGCTGTTCGCCATCGACCGCGCCGGTTTGGTCGGCGAAGACGGCCCGACCCATGCAGGCAGCTTCGACCTGTCTTACCTGCGCTGCATTCCCGGCATGCTGGTGATGACGCCAAGCGACGAAAACGAGCTGCGCAAGATGCTCAGCACCGGCCACCTGTACAACGGCCCGGCCGCCGTGCGTTACCCACGCGGCAATGGCCCGAATGCGGTGATCGAAAAAGACCTGGAACCGATCGAGATCGGTAAAGGCATCGTGCGTCGCCAGGGCAGCAACGTCGCCTTCCTGGTGTTCGGCGTGCAGTTGGCCGAAGCGCTGAAAGTCGCCGAGAAAATCGACGCCACCGTGATCGACATGCGCTTTGTCAAACCGCTGGATGAAGCCTTGGTGCGCGAAATCGCCGGCAGCCACGCGTTGCTGGTGACTGTCGAAGAAAATGCCATCATGGGCGGTGCCGGTGCGGCGGTCAGTGAGTTTCTGGCGCGGGAGAATATCCTCAAGTCGGTGCTGCATCTGGGCTTGCCGGATGTGTATGTCGAACACGCCAAGCCGGCGCAGATGCTGTCGGAGTGTGGACTGGATGAGGCAGGCATTGAGGCATCTGTGCGCCAGCGTATGGCGCTGCTCTCCCTGTAGAAACCGGATCAAAATGTGGGAGGGGACTTGCCCCTCCCACATTTGATTTATGCCATCTTGAAGTGCCATAGACAGCCCATGAAACGCCTGTACCTTGCCCTGCTGCTGCTCCCCACACCCGAGCTGCTCGCCGACACCCGCGACGCCGCCCTCAAACTTCCCGATGTGGTCATCAGCGCCAACCGCCAGGTCCAGGCGCGCAACGACAGCAGTGCCGCCAACACCGTCTTCACCCGCGACGACATCGACCGCCTGCAACCCACCAGCCTCACCGACCTGCTCAGCCGCGTGCCCGGCGTGCAAGTGGCGCCCACCGGCGGACGCGGCAGTTTGCCGGGAATCTACCTGCGCGGCACCAAATCCGCCCAGAGCCTGGTACTGGTGGACGGCCAACGCATTGCCAACACCACTTCCGGCGACAGTGGCCTGCAATACCTCAACGTCGACCAGATCGAGCGCGTGGAAGTGCTGCGCGGTTCTCGCTCGGTGATCTACGGCAGCGATGCGATCGGCGGGGTGATCCAGGTGTTTACCCGACGCAATGCCGAACAAGGCCTGCAACCGCACCTTAAGCTGGGTTATGGCAGCCACGACACGTGGGAACGCAGCCTCGGCCTGTCGGGCGGCGATGAACACACGCGCTTCAACCTCGGTGCGAGCCTGGATGAAACCGCCGGCATCAACGCCACGCACCAGTCATTCCCCAGTGACGGCGATCATGATGCCTACCGCAACCAGTCGGTCAGCCTGAACCTCAGCCATTCATTCAGCGACGAATTGGAGGCGGGGTTCAACCTGTTGGATAACCGCGGTAAATCGGAATACGACAACAGCTTCGGCCGCTACGACGCCGCCAGCGGGCAGACGTTGGGGCAAAAGCCCTACACCGACTACGCGGTCAGCAGCACCAGCGGTTATCTGGACGCCACACTCAGCGAGCGCTGGCAGTCGCGCCTGGAGCTGGGCCACAGCGAAAACCGTGACACCAAGCGCGACACCCTCAGCGATGACTTCAGCGTGTTCAACACCTACCGCGACTCAGTGAACTGGCAGAACGACTTGACGCTGGATGAGCAGAACCGCCTGATCCTGGGCGGCGACTGGTACGAGGATCGCTTCCACGGTTCCACCACGTTTACAGAAAACAGCCGCTGGAACCGCGCCGCGTTCGTGCAGCACCGCTTCCACGGCGACGGGTTCTCCACCGAACTGGGCCTGCGCCGCGACCAGAACCAGCAGTTTGGTGGCCAGAACAGTTGGAGCGGCACCCTGACCTTGCCGGTCAACCCCGACAACGATGTATTGCTGACCTACAGCGAAGGCTTTCGGGCGCCGACCTTTAACGACCTGTATTACCCGGACGCGAAATACAGCAACCCCAACCTGCAGCCCGAGACCTCGAAAAGCTACGAACTGCAATGGCGCAGCCAACTGACTGACAGCACGCACCTGGAAGCCTCGCTGTACCGCACCGATTTGAGCGACGCGATCATTCTCGACCGCACCGGCAAGCCGCAGAACGTGGCATCGGCACGCATCAACGGCGTTGAAGCGGCGCTCAAGCAGACGCTATTCGGCTGGCAGGGCAACCTGGGGCTGTCGATCATCGACCCGCGCGACCGCGACAGCGGCCACACCCTCGCCCGTCGCGCACGGCGTACGTTGAGCCTGGATGTGGATCGACAATTCGACCAATTGGGCCTGGGGGCCAGTTGGCAGGCGGTCAGCAGCAGTTACGACGATGAAGACAACACGCAGCGCCTGGGCGGTTACGCCTTGCTCGGGCTGCGCAGCAGTTGGGCGCTGAGTCGGGAGGTGGTGCTGTCGTTGAAGGTCGATAACCTGTTGGATAAATCCTATGCACGGGCGATGTACAGCTACAACGATCCCTCGTTCTTGAACAATCAGGATTATCGGGAAGACGGTCGGGTGTGGAGGGTTGGGGTGACGTGGACACCCGAAATCTGATCGTTGCCTGTACCGGCCTCACAGGCCAGGTGAAATCACCTGACACAACCGCGCCACCGCCTCCAGCATCTGCCCACTGGGCCGCTCCAGGCCTTTGTCCGGCACGAGCCGCACCCGCCCTGCCATCGCCGGCCAGACCTTCCAGGCATCCGCCTGAGCCTGGTCACCGACCAGAATCACCTCGGGCTCGCGCTGCAACACCGACTCAATGCTGACCTGCGGCGCAGGCAGCTTCAGGTCATCGAACACATTGCGCGCACCGCATACCGTCAACGCGTCACTGATGATCTGCCCACCGCCCACGGTATAGAGCGGCTGGTTCCACACCTGATAAAACACCCGTAGCGGCTCGGCCCGCTGATACCGCTGACGCAGCTCGGCCAGGCGCTGACGCAACTGGGCAGCCAACTGGCGACCGGCATCCGCCCGGCCCAGTTGCCGGGAAATGGCGTCGACCTGTGCCGTCAGTTGCTCAAGGCTATGGGGTTCGGCGACGTAGACAGGGATATTCAGGCGCTGCAACTGTTCACGCTGGGCCGGGCCGATGCTGCCGGGCCATAACAGAATCAGGTCGGGCTTGAGGCTGAGCAGGCGCTCGATGTTCAATTGGCCGTAATGGCCCACGGACGGCACGCTCGCCAACGCGGCAGGCCGGTCGCCGCCGTCCAGCACGCCCACCAGCCGATCGGCGGCGCCCAGTTCAAGCACGATTTCAGTCAGCGAAGGCGCCAGGCTCACCACGCGCTCGGCCGCCAACGCCTGGGCGCTCAGCACCAACAGCACGGCCAGCCAGCAGCGCATCACCCCAGTTGACGCGGGATGCGGTAGAGGTAGAACAGCACCATCGTCGACAGTGCCAGCAGAAACAGCGGCACCGCCTCCAGCCCGACGAACACCGCCAGCGCGCCCACCCAGGCAGGGATCGCCGCCACCAGCAGGGCCGCACGCCGACGGGCCGCCAGGGTGATCCAGGCCGCCGGTTCTTCAGGCGTATCGAGGGCTTTGGAGGTCGCGATCAACGCGTGTTTATAGCCGTTGAAGAAGCGCAGGCTGAAAAACATCGAAGCCACGCCAGCGATAAAGAACGGCATGGCCAGCACTGGCAAAAGCGATTGTGCCTGGCCGAACACCAGGTTGATCACAAACAACGGCAGCAACGCCAGGGCCAGGTACCGCCACCAGTCGAACGACAGTCGTCGCTTTACCTGACCGCGGGTCACGCGCGATCGACCTCGCCCTGGTGCTCGTTGCCCATCATGTGGTCGAGCTTGCTGGCCTTGGTGGCCAGGTAGAGTTTGTTGTGCGGGTTATGCCCGGTGTGCAGCGGCACGCGCTCGGCGACGGTGATGCCCATCTCGGTCAAAGCGTTGACCTTGCGCGGGTTGTTGGTCATCAGACGCAGGGATTTGACCCCCAGGTGTTCGAGCATCGGCAGGCAGATCGCGTAGTCACGCTGGTCGGCGGCGAAGCCCAGGCGCTCGTTGGCCTCAACGGTATCGGCACCGCCATCCTGCAACTCATAGGCGCGAATCTTGTTCAGCAGGCCAATGCCACGGCCTTCCTGACGCAAATACAGCAGCACGCCACGGCCCTCGCGAGCGATGGCGCGCATGGCAGCCTCCAATTGCGAGCCGCAATCACACCGCTGGCTGAACAGCGCATCGCCGGTCAGGCACTCGGAATGCAGACGCCCCAGCACCGGCGCGCCATCGGCGATATCGCCCAGGCTGAGCACAACGTGCTCGCGCCCGGTGGCTTTTTCGAGAAAGCCATGCATGGTGAACGTGGCAAAAGGGGTAGGCAGCTTGGAGGCAGCGACGAAAACGACGGGCACCGTGTGCTCCTGATTTCAGATTTCACAGAGGCGGGCATTGTAACAGCAGGTTCCTACAGACGCTTAAGCTGAATTATCGCTGATAAAGATCAATCGGTTTGATTGGCCTTCATCCCGGTTCTATGCAGGTCAGAAGGGATACGGCAGTTTCCAGCGACGGAAAATCGGCTTCAGCTCGCCACTTTTCACCAGCACGGCCATGCGCTCGTCGAACACTGTGCGCAATGCACGTCCACGTTCGGTATCGGCAAAGCCTACGTAGAGCGGCAGATCGATGATGGGAGTGAGCCGGAATGTGGCTGGGTCTTGCGCCTGGCTGAGCACCTCATTGGCTTCGGGGAGGGCATCGATATAGAAGTCGACCCGGCCATGCTGGAGCATCGGTAAAATGCCATCGCGCCGCTGGATCTGGTTAAAGCGCCGCACGTTAGGCAAATACGCCTCGTACCTGTAGCCGCGCACCCAGGCCAGTCGGTAATCGCCCAGCGTCGCCGCGCTCGGTGTCGGCGAGGTGGCCAACCCGAGGGCATAGATCTGGTCGGAGTCGAAGTTCCAGCGCGGGTAGAGCACGCCCTTGACCTCATCGCGGTAAGAACCGACCCAACCGTCCACTTCACCGCGCTGGGCCAGGCCCACGGCGCGGGTATAGGGCTCGATACGGGTTTGCAAGGTGATCCCGGCCGGCTCGAATACCCGTCGCAATACATCCCAGGCCAGGCCGCTGCCGTCGGCGTTGGTGTAGTCCTCCCAGGCTTCACTGGCCAGCATGACTTTGCCGGGCAGCGCCGACCGATTCTCTGCCCACCCACAGGTCGAAACGACACACAGCAGCATCAACGGCCAGCGGCGCACTTCCATGGGTACGACCTCCTGCAAAGCCTTGCATCGCGAATAACGTTATAGAGGGTAGCGCAGCACACCGATTCAGGGCGTCTCGCGAAAATGCTGATAGCCACGGATAGCCGGGGTGATGTCTTGCCCGCCGGCATCAAGCAGCGTTACACCCATCCCCGCCTCGACTCGGCCGATGACATGCACCGGCCAACCGCCGGCTCGTAACGGCGCCAACTCGACGGGCGGTAGGGTGAACGCCAGCACGTAGTCGTCGCCGCCACTCAATGCCGCCACCCGCGCCGCATCGTCCCCCACAAACGCGAGCAAGGCCTTGGACAAGGGCAGGCGGTGACGCTCAACCAACAGGCTGACGCCCGACGCCTTGGCGATATGCCCGCAATCGGCCAACAGCCCGTCGGAGATGTCCATCGCGGCCGTAGCCTTGCCCCGAAGGGCCAGGCCCAAGGCCAACTGCGGTTGCGGCGACCAGTAATGCGCCAACAGCGGATCAGCGATGGCCGCCTCGGCGCTGCGTTGGCCCAGCACCAACGGCAAGGCGCCCGCAGCGTTGCCCAACTCGCCGCCGACACACAGCAGGTCGCCCGGTTGCGCACCGCTGCGCGTCAACGCCTGCCCGGCCGGAACCCGGCCGAACACGCTGAGGGTCAGGCTGAGCGGCCCGCGCGTCGTGTCGCCGCCCACCAGGCCCACGCCGCAGCGTTGCGCCATGGCATTCAATCCCTGGGCATAGCGTTGCAGCCAGTCGGCATCGAACGTCGGCGTGGTAAGGGCAAGGGTAAATGCGAGAGGGTTGGCGCCCATGGCGGCCAGGTCGCTCACCGCCACGGCCAACGAGCGCTGGCCGAGCAGGAACGGATCGCAGGGGTCGGCAAAGTGCACGCCAGCCACCAGCGTATCGGTGGAGATCGCCAGCTGCTCCCCAGGCGGGAGCGCCAGCAAGGCGCAGTCGTCGCCGATCCCCAGGGCAATGCCCTCGCCACCCTGCGCGCACGGCGCGGCGGCGAAGTATTTGTGGATCAGCTCAAACTCGCCCATTCAGCACTCAAGCGCAGGTTAGCGCTTGTACGCCTTCACTTCGGCTTCACGCAGGCGCGGAGCCAGCTTGTCGAGCACGCCGTTGACGAACTTGTGACCGTCGGTCGAACCGTAGACTTTCGCCAGTTCGATGCCTTCGTTGATCACTACGCGATACGGCACGTCGACGCGCTTGAGCAGCTCCCAGGTGGACAGGCGCAGTACGGCCAGTTCAACCGGATCCAGCTCTTCGAGGGCCAGGTCCAGGCACGGCGTCAGCGCGGCGTCGATCTCGGTCAGGTTGGCCGGGACACCGTGCAGGATGTCGTGAAAGTAGCTCTGGTCGGCAAAGGTGAAGTCGTTATCGACGCGAAATTGCGCTTCGATTTCGTTCAGCGACGTGCCGGCCATGTGACGCTGGTAAAGCGCCTGGGTCGCGAGCTGACGAGCCGCACGACGCTTTTCGCTTTTCGAGGGCTTGCCGGCGTCCGCTGGACGCTCGTCGCGTGGGTTGAAACGATCGCTCTCGTCGGAAATCACTTGGCCTCCAACTGCGACAGCAGGCTGACCATTTCCAGGGCGGACAGCGCGGCTTCAGCGCCCTTGTTACCAGCCTTGGTGCCGGAACGCTCGATGGCCTGCTCGATGGAATCAACGGTCAGTACGCCGAACGCGACAGGCACGCCGAATTCCATGGACACCTGGGCCAGGCCCTTGGTGCATTCGCCAGCCACGTATTCGAAGTGCGGAGTCCCGCCACGAATGACCGCGCCCAGGGCAATGATCGCCGCGTATTCGCCCTGTTGAGCAACTTTTTGCGCAACCAGTGGAATTTCGAAGGCGCCAGGGGCACGGATGATCGTGATGTCGCTCTCGCTCACACCGTGGCGAACCAGGGCGTCCACGGCACCGCTTACCAGGCTTTCAACCACGAAGCTGTTGAAGCGGCCAACCACCAGGGCATAGCGGCCTTTGGGGGCGATGAAGGTACCTTCGATGGTCTTCAGGGTCATTCGACAAATCTCTTAAAGAGCCGGGACGCGAAAAATGCGTCCCTCAGTGATGATTTAACCGCGAACAAGGGGCAACAAACGCCAGCCTTTATTCGGAGGGCACGTATTCTACAACTTCCAGATCGAATCCGGATATCGCATTAAATTTCATCGGCGCGCTCATCAGGCGCATTTTGCGCACACCGAGGTCACGCAGGATCTGCGAACCGGCACCGACGATGCTGTAGGTGGTCGGCGTTTTCACCTGGGTCTGCTCGGCGGTTTCGCGGATATGCGCCAGCAACACGTCGCCGTCCACCGGGTTACCCAGCAGCAGTACCACGCCACTGCCGGCCTCGGACACCGCAGCCATGGCGGCGCGCAGGCTCCAGCGGCCCGGTTGCTTGACCATCAGCAGGTCGCGCAGCGGGTCCATGTTGTGCACGCGCACCAGGGTCGGCTCGTCGGCGCAAATGGTGCCCAGGGTCAGGGCCATGTGCACGTCGCCTTCCACTGAATCACGGTAGGTCACCAAATTGAATTGGCCCAGTTCGCTGTCCAGCGGCTGCTCGGCAATCCGCTGAACGGTACGTTCGTGGATCATGCGGTAGTGAATCAGGTCGGCGATGGTGCCGACCTTGATGTTGTGTTCGGCGGCAAAGGCTTCGAGTTCGGCACGGCGAGCCATGGTGCCGTCGTCGTTCATCACTTCGCAGATCACGCCACTGGGCTCGAAACCGGCCATGCGCGCCAGGTCGCAGGCGGCTTCAGTATGGCCGGCACGGGCCAGGGTGCCACCCGGCTGGGCCATCAGCGGGAAAATATGGCCGGGGCTGACGATGTCTTCGGCCTTGGCATCTTTCGCGGCAGCGGCTTGCACGGTGCGGGCGCGGTCAGCGGCGGAAATGCCGGTGGTGACGCCGGTGGTCGCTTCGATCGACACGGTGAACTTGGTACCAAACCCGGAACCATTGCGCGGTGCCATCAGCGGCAGCTTGAGCAGCTCGCAGCGCTCGCGACTCATGGGCATGCAGATCAGCCCACGGGCATGTTTGGCCATGAAGTTGATGTGCTCGGGCTTGCAGGCCTCGGCGGCCATGATGATGTCGCCTTCGTTTTCGCGATCTTCATCATCCATCAGGATGACCATCTTGCCTTGGCGGATGTCTTCAACCAGTTCTTCGATGCTATTGAGCGCCACGCGGCACCCCCTTGGTCAGGATTTGAGATAGCCGTTGGCGGCCAGAAAACTTTCAGTGATGTTGCCTGATGCAGGCTCTGCGGCCTTATCGCCCAACAGCAGGCGCTCCAGGTAACGGGCAAGCAAGTCGACTTCCAGGTTCACCCGGCGACCCGGCTGGTACGAGGCCATGATGGTTTCGCTGAGGGTGTGGGGAATGATGGTCAGTTCGAATTCGGCGCCGTTCACGGCGTTCACGGTCAGGCTGGTGCCATCGACAGTGATCGAGCCTTTGTGGGCGATGTATTTGGCCAGCGCTTTGGGGGCGCGGATGCGAAATTCCACGGCTCGCGCATTTTCGCTGCGCGCGACCACTTCGCCGACACCGTCGACGTGGCCGCTGACCAGGTGACCGCCCAGGCGGGTGGTCGGCGTCAGGGCTTTTTCCAGGTTGACCGGGCTGCCGGCCTTGAGGTCGCTCATCGCGGTGCAGTCCAGGGTTTCCCGGCTGACATCGGCGGCAAAGCCATTGCCCGGCAGCTCGACGACGGTCAGGCACACGCCGCTGACGGCGATGCTGTCGCCCAGCTTGACGTCGCCCAGGTCGAGCTTGCCGGTGTCAACCAGCAGGCGCACGTCGCCACCTTTGGAGGTCATGGCGCGGATGCTGCCGATGGATTCGATAATGCCGGTGAACATGGCCTTCTCCTGGAAACGGGTGCGGGCACCTGAGCGCCCGGTCAGAATTATACGCTCGCTGCTGGCATAGGGATGGCAGTGACTCGCCAGTCGTCGCCTACAGCGCGCATCTCAGTGATCTTGAGTTGGGGGGCATCGGCCAGTTTCTCAAGCGGCCAGTCGAGCAACGGCCGCGCAGCGCAGCCGAGGAACTTGCCGGCGACGAATATCACGTATTCGTCCACCAGGCCCTGCTGGGCAAATGCGCCCGCCAGGCTTGGGCCCGCTTCCACCAACACCTCGTTGACGCCGCGCGCCGCGAGAGCGACCAGGGCTGAGCGCA
This sequence comes from Pseudomonas lactucae, assembly GCF_036688725.1. Lineage (NCBI taxonomy): Bacteria > Pseudomonadati > Pseudomonadota > Gammaproteobacteria > Pseudomonadales > Pseudomonadaceae > Pseudomonas > Pseudomonas lactucae. The sequence goes on from NZ_JAQQPT010000006.1 coordinate 208,976, forward strand.
GGTCGACCTGGCCTTCCACGCCGGGCACCACCAGGCACTCGGGACCGCGAGGGAACTGGTTCTGCGCAGTGACACAGGTGATGACCAATGCCGGTCCGGCCTTGAAGAACGGGGCATTGAGCGGCACACGCAGGCGGCCGTCGATCAATACGCGCAACGGCGGACGCGACATGACCAGGGCTGTGGTTTCGGCATCCAGGCCCAGCTCAGCGGCGCGCACGGTCAAACGAGCGCCGTCAGCCAGGACGGTATCGGCGCCGGTCAGCACCACGCTGGCCTCGGCGCGCAGGCGCTGCACGGCGGCGCGGGCGGCGGGGCCGGTAATCCATTGGCTTTCGCCGCTGGCCATGGCGGTGCGACCGTCCAGGCTCATCGCCATTTTGACCCGCACGAACGGCAGGCCGTGTTCCATGCGCTTGAGAAAGCCTCTATTAAGGGCCCGCGCCTCACCTTCCAATACGCCGCTACGCACCTCGATCCCCGCCTGGGCCAAGCGCTGCATACCGCGCCCCGCCACTTCCGGGTTAGGGTCCTGCATCGCCGCGACCACCCGTGCCAGCCCGGCGCTCACCAGCGCATCGGCGCACGGCGGCGTGTGACCGTAATGGCTACAAGGCTCAAGGGTGACGTACGCCGTGGCGCCGCGCGCCTTGTCGCCGGCGGCGCGCAGGGCATGTACTTCGGCATGGGGTTGGCCGGTACGCTCATGCCAACCTTCGCCGACAATCTGCCCATCGCGCACAATCACGCAGCCCACCCGAGGGTTGGGGTGGGTGGTGTACAGGCCATTGCGCGCCAACTCCAGCGCGCGGGCCATGTAATGGGCGTCGAGGACGGCCTGTTCAGCAGAGGGAGGGTTCATTGTTTGGAGGGCTCACGGGCCAGGCGGTCGATCTCTTCGCGGAACTCGTTGAGGTCCTGGAAGCGTCGATACACCGAGGCGAAACGGATATAGGCGACTTCGTCGAGCTTTTGCAGCTCGCCCATCACCAATTCTCCCACCACCAGGCTCTTGACCTCGCGCTCGCCGGTTGCGCGCAGCTTGTGCTTGATATGCACCAGCGCCGCTTCCAGGCGCTCGACACTCACCGGGCGTTTTTCCAGGGCACGCTGCATACCGGCGCGCAGTTTTTCTTCGTCGAAAGGCTGGCGGCTGCCGTCGGATTTGATCAGACGTGGCAATACCAGTTCGGCGGTTTCGAAGGTGGTGAAACGTTCACCGCAGCCAGAGGCCAGGCATTCGCGCCGGCGACGCACTTGGTCGCCCTCGGCGACCAGACGCGAGTCAATGACCTTGGTGTCGTTGGCACCGCAGAAGGGACAGTGCATGGTGGCAGACAACAAAAAAAGGGAGGGCCATGGTAGCGCATCCCCGTGGCAAGACAAGCCATAGCCTTTACGGTATATAGGCTGACGAATATGTTTCTTACATTTAAAGACACGGATTTTTGTCCTTTCTGGAGCCGTACATGCAGTTACGACCACTTGTTTTGCTCACCCTGGTCAGTTTTCTGGTCGCCTGCAGCAGCGAAGCCCCCAAGCCGTCCGTGCCGCAACCGGTGCCGGCGCAAGAGAAAAAAGTCCCCGGTATTGAAGACCTCGGCCCACTGCCGGCTTACCAGCGTGAAATCAACGGCAGCCTGACCAACGTGCCCGCAGGCGCCGAAGTCGAGATGGCCCTGCTGGTGATCGACGATCGTTCGCGCCCGCAGCAACTGCTCGCCAGCAGCGTGTTGACCGGTAACGGCAAGCCCCTGGCGTTCCGCCTGCGCTTCAACCCCGAGGCCTTTCCGGCCGGTGCGCGAGTCGAACTGCGCGGCCGCGCCAGCCAGTCCGGACAGTTGATCCTGCACCTGCCGGCCGTGCGCATCACCCAGGCGATCACCCAGACCACCGGCCCGCTGGAACTCGTCAAGGCACCATGACCCCGCCGTTGGACTTGCAGCGCGCCCTGAGCGAGCTGATCGGCGACGCCCACCTGGTGCCCTGCCCGCTGCCGGGCACCGAGCTGTCGTTGTGGCTGCTGGATGCGGACAACATGGACCGGGCCTTCAGCTCCGAAGAAACCCGGCGCATCCTGCATGAACCGCCCTACTGGAGTTTTTGCTGGGCCAGCGGCCTGGCACTGGCGCGATACCTGGCGGCCAACCCTGAGTGGGTCGCCGGCAAGCGCGTGCTGGATTTTGGTGCCGGTTCCGGCGTGGCCGCGATTGCGGCCTTCAAGGCGGGCGCATTGGAAGTAGTGGCGTGTGACCTCGACCCGCTGGCCTTAGCCGCTTGCCGCGCCAATGCCGCGCTCAATAACGTGGCATTAACCTACTCGGCGGACTTTTTCGCCGAAACCGACCGCTTCGACCTGATCCTGGTGGCCGACGTGCTCTATGACCGCGCCAACCTGCCGTTGCTGGATCAGTTCCTTACCCGTGGCCGTGAAGCGCTGGTTGCGGATTCACGCGTGCGGGACTTTCAGCACCCGGCCTATCAGCGCCTGGAGATACTGGACGCATTGACGTTGCCCGACCTGGCCGAGCCTTGGGAGTTTCGCAAGGTGAGCCTGTACCATTCGCGGCGCCAGCCCTTATAGTTGCCCCATTCCCGCTTTATTCGAGACGCCCCATGAGTGAGCCCACGCCGTACATCTTCGACGTCACCACCGCCAACTTCGACCAGGCCGTGATCCAGAACTCCTTCGAAAAACCCGTCCTGGTGGATTTCTGGGCCGAATGGTGCGCGCCATGCAAGGCGCTGATGCCGATGCTGGCGCAGATTGCCGAGAGTTATCAGGGCGAGTTGCTGCTGGCCAAGGTCGACTGCGAGGCCGAGCAGGACATCGTCGCGCGGTTTGGCATTCAAAGCCTGCCGACCGTGGTGCTGTTCAAGGATGGCCAGCCAGTGGACGGTTTTGCCGGCGCGCAGCCGGAGTCGGCGATACGTGCGTTGCTCGCGCCGCATGTGCAGATGCCGGCGCCGAAAGCGGCTGATCCGCTGGAGCAGGCCCAGGCGCTGTTCGCTGACGGCCGCATCAGCGAGGCCGAGGCCGTGCTGGTCGCGCTGTTGGGCGAGGACAATACCAATGCCGCCGCGCTGATCCTGTATGCGCGCTGCCTGGCCGAACGCGGCGAGTTGGGTGAGGCCCAGACCGTGCTCGACGCCGTCAAAAGCGATGCGCACAAAGCCGCCCTCGCCGGGGCCAAGGCGCAGATCACCTTCCTGCGCCAGGCTGCCGATTTGCCCGACGCCGCCGACTTGAAAAGCCGCCTGGCGCAAAACCCGCAGGACGATGAAGCCGCCTATCAACTGAGCATCCAGCAACTAGCGCGCCAGCAATACGACGCAGCGCTGGAAGGTTTGCTCAAATTGTTTATCCGCAACCGCGGCTACAGCGAAGGCCTGCCGCACAAGACCTTGCTGCAGGTATTCGAACTGCTGGGCAATGACCACCCGCTGGTCAGCGTGTACCGCCGCAAGTTGTTTGCCGCGCTGTACTAATCGCCGATCCAGCTGTACAGCGGCGTGTCTGCGCCGCTGACCACTTTGACCTGGGCGCTGTGGCGCAAGCGCACCAACAGGCGCTTGGCCGCCGCCGCGTCGCCGGCCAACCCTTCCAGTTGATCGAGCAGCTCCAGGCCGCTGAGTTGCCCGGCCTTGCGCAACAGGTCCTGGGCGTTCTGCCACAGGTCCTCACGCGGTTTGACCGCTGCCGCTGACGGTGCGCTTGGCGCGGCCACGGGGGCGGCCTGCAATTGCGCGCCCAACCGTGCCCAATCGCCGTCATCCAGCTCCAGCGTCAAGTCCACCGGCAGGTCGCCGACGGTTCCACGAATTCGCAACATCGTCCTTCTCCTGCAGTTTTTTCTGACGGGCATGCTCCCATGCGGCTTGCGCAACGCCAAGCGGACGGTCAAACTCTCGGCCTTATTGTTATAAGATCACATAACAAAACTTTCATCTCCTGGAGCTTACTCATGCGCCGTCTGTTGCTTGCTTTGCCGTTTGCCCTGCTGCCCCTGGCCATTGCCCATGCGGCGGACGAACATGACCACGATCATGAGCATGGCAGCCTCGGCGCTCACGAACATGGCGTCGGCCGCCTCAACGCCGTGCTCGACGGCCAAGCCCTGGAGCTTGAACTGGACAGCCCGGCGATGAACCTGGTGGGTTTCGAACACCTCGCCACCAGCGCGGCGGACAAAGCCAAGATCGCCGCTGTACACAAACAGCTCGAAAACCCTCTGGCCCTGTTCAACCTGCCCAAGGCCGCCGGTTGCGTGGTCAGCTCCCAGGAGCTGAACAGCCCATTGTTCGGCGACAAACCCGAAGCGGAGCATGACGATGATGATGACGACCACGACGCCAAAGACGGCGCCCACGAACACCATCACGACCACAGCGAAATCCACGCCCACTATCAGTTCACCTGCGCCACGCCAACCGCGTTGAGCAACCTGGACCTGAGCCAGGTATTCAAGACCTTCCCCGCCACTCAGAAAATTCAGGTACAACTGATCGGCCCAAGCGGCCAGCAGGGTGTTGATGCGACGGCCCAGGCAGCCGCCCTGAAGTTCTGAGATACCCATGACTCAAGCCTTAATCGAACTGTCTGACCTGGGTTTCAACTGGCCCGGTCACCCAACGTTGCTGGACATCCCCACGTTCCGCCTGGAACGCGGGGAAACCCTGTTTCTCAAAGGCCCCAGCGGTAGCGGCAAAACCACGCTGCTGGGCTTGCTCGGCGGCGTGCAGAAGCCCAGCCAGGGCAGCATTCGCCTGCTCGGCCAGGAGTTGACCGAGTTGTCCGCCGGGGCCCGCGACCGCTTTCGCGTCGACCACACCGGCTACATCTTCCAGCAGTTCAACCTGCTGCCGTTTCTGTCGGTGCGCGAGAACGTCGAGTTGCCTTGCCACTTTTCCAAGCTGCGCGCACAACGGGCCAAACAGCGTCACGGCAGCGTCGACCAAGCCGCCGCCGCATTGCTCGCGCACCTGGGGTTGAAAGATAAAGACCTGCTGGAGCGCCGCGCCGATTCGCTGTCCATCGGCCAGCAGCAACGGGTGGCCGCCGCCCGCGCACTGATCGGCCAACCGGAACTGGTGATTGCCGACGAACCCACCTCGGCCTTGGACTACGACGCCCGCGAAGCTTTCCTGCAACTGCTGTTCGCCGAATGCCGCGACGCAGGCGCCAGCCTGTTGTTTGTCAGCCATGACCAGAGCCTGGCGCCGCTGTTCGACCGCAACCTGTCGCTGGCCGAACTCAATCGCGCCGCCACGCCCGCAGAGGTTTGAGATGTATTTGTTTCGTCTAGCCATGGCCAGCCTGGCTAACCGTCGCTTTACCGCGATCCTCACCGCCTTCGCCATCGCCCTGTCGGTGTGCCTGTTGCTGGCGGTGGAGCGCGTACGCGTGGAGGCACGCAACAGTTTCGCCAGCACCATCAGCGGCACCGACCTGATCGTCGGCGCCCGTTCCGGTTCGGTGAACCTGCTGCTGTATTCGGTGTTTCGCATCGGCAACGCCACCAACAATATTCGCTGGGACAGCTTCGAGCACTTCGCCGCCAACCCCCAGGTGAAATGGGCGATCCCGATTTCCCTCGGTGACTCTCATCGCGGCTACCGCGTGATGGGCACCAACCAATCCTATTTCGAACACTACCAGTACGGGCGCAGGCAAAACCTCGAACTTGCCAGCGGCCGCGCCTTCGCCACCGACCCGTTCGAAGTGGTGCTCGGCGCCGAAGTCGCCGACGCATTGCACTACAAGCTCGGCGATAAACTGGTGCTGGCCCATGGCGTGGCGGTGGTCAGCCTGGTCAAGCACGACGACAAACCCTTCACCGTGGTCGGCATTCTCAAGCGCACCGGCACGCCGGTGGACCGCACGTTGCACATCAGCCTCGGCGGCATGGAAGCAATCCACATCGACTGGCACAACGGCGTGCCGGCCCAGGGCAAAGGGCGCATCAGCGCCGATCAGGCGCGCAACATGGACCTGACCCCGCAGGCCATCACCGCGTTCATGCTGGGCCTGAACAACAAGATTTCCACCTTCGCCCTGCAGCGTGAGATCAATGAGTTTCGCGGCGAGCCGATGCTGGCGATCCTTCCGGGCGTAGCGCTGCAAGAGCTGTGGAGCATGATGGGCACCGCCGAAAAAGCGCTGTTCGTCATCTCGCTGTTCGTGGTGTTGACCGGCTTGATCGGCATGCTCACGGCGATCCTCACCAGCCTCAACGAGCGCCGCCGCGAGATGGCGATTTTACGCTCGGTGGGCGCGCGGCCTTGGCACATCGCTACATTGCTGATCTTCGAAGCGTTCGCCCTGGCCTTGTCCGGCGTGATCGCAGGTGTCGGCTTGCTGTACGTATGCATCGCCGCCTCACGCGGGTATTTGCAGGCCAACTATGGCCTGGACCTGCCGATGGCGTGGCCGAGCGAATATGAATGGACCTTGCTCGCCGGTATCCTCGGCGCTGCGCTGTTGATGGGCAGCGTGCCCGCCTGGCGCGCCTACCGACAGTCTTTGGCCGATGGCCTGTCCATCCGTTTATGAGGAAGGTTTCGATGCGTCGTGCCCTGTTTGCACTGTTAATGCTGGTGGTCGTTCCTGCATGGGCGGAAGAACAACCCAAGGATTTGTCCTGGCAGGAGATGATCCCGCCGGACGCGCCGCCGGAAGTGCCCAACATGAAACCGCTGCACAATTTGTCGAACATGGCCGATGCCTTGTCCGTCGAAGCAGCGCCGGCCGCCAAGCAGGATTTGCCCAACGCGCCGGTGGTGCAGAGCCTCGATGGCCAGCACATCCGTTTGCCGGGCTATATCGTGCCGCTGGAGGTCAGCGAAGAAGGTCGCACCACCGAGTTTTTGCTGGTGCCGTATTTCGGCGCGTGCATCCATGTGCCGCCGCCGCCGTCGAATCAGATCGTGCATGTAAAAAGTGAAGTCGGCGTGAAGCTCGACGAGCTCTATCAGCCGTATTGGATTGAAGGCGCGATGCAGGTCAAACCGTCCACCAGCGAGCTGGCCGATGCCGGCTACCAGATGGATGCCGAGAAGATTTATATCTACGAACTGCCGGAATAACGCTGATCGCCCTTTCATTGAGCTGAGTCAACAGACCGAACGGAACGATCTTTACCATTGGACGCACAACTTTTAAACGTCCTTTGGAGCTCCCATGAACAAGTCTCTGCTCGGCGCGTCCCTCTTCGCGCTCGCCCTCGTCGCCCCTGTTGCCCACGCTCACGAAGCCGGCGATATTCTGGTTCGCGCCGGTGCAATCACCGTGAACCCGAAGGCCGACAGCAGCACCGTCAAAGTTGACCAGGGTCCACTGGCCGGCGCCAACCTGGGCGGTAAGGCAACCATGAGCAGCGACACTCAACTGGGCCTCAACTTCGCCTACATGCTTACCAACCACGTCGGTATCGAACTGCTGGCGGCCACGCCGTTCGAGCATGACGTGAAGATCAAGGGCACCGCCCTCGGCGCCGCCAACGGTAAGCTCGGCACCCTGAAACACCTGCCGCCGACCCTGAGCGTCGTGTACTACCCACTGGACAACAAGTCCGCGTTCCAACCGTATGTAGGCGCCGGTATCAACTACACCTGGATCTACGACGAACACGTCGGCAGCCGCGCCTCCGAAGCCGGTTTCAGTAACTTCAAGGCCGAGAATTCCTGGGGTTGGGCCGCGCAGATCGGTGCTGACTACATGATCAACGACAAGTGGATGATCAACGCCCAGGCGCGTTACATCGACATCAGCACCAAGGCCACCGTGGAAAACAACGCCGTGGCGCCGGGTACCCGTGCCAAGGTGAATGTAGACGTGGACCCAATGGTCTACATGGTGGGTATCGGCTACAAGTTCTAAGCCTGTTTTAACCAACACTTCATAACCCATGTGGGAGGGGGCTTGCTCCCGATAGCAGTGGATCAGTCAATGAATCTGTTGACTGTCAACTCTGCTATCGGGAGCAAGCCCCCCCACATTTGGTTTTGCGTTGGATTCAGCTGTGGCGGTAGAACCGGTCCAGCAACGCCGGCAGCCCCGCCCGCCATGCCCGTGGCTTGATGCCGAAGGTATGCAGGATTTTTTTGCAGGCCAGCACCGCATGTTGCGGTTCGTCCGCCGCATCCGGGCGGGCCGCATGGGCCTGGGCAGTGGGAGCTTCGATAGCCAGCGCGTGGAAGTTGCGCGCTTCGGTGAGGATCGCCTGGCCCAGCGCCAGCGGCGTGGTCGCCTCATGCCCGGCATAGTGGTAAGTGCCCCACAGCGGCGCGGCGCAATCGAGTTGCTTGAGCACCGAGATGATCACGCGCGCGGCATCATCCACCGGCGTCGGGTTGCCGCGACGATCGTCCGCCATCAGCAACTCATCCGGTTGTTCGGCCCGGGCCAGGAAGCGCCCCAAGGTGCCGTCGACACTGTCATCCAGCAGCCAGCCAAAGCGCAGCAGCACATGCTGCGGGCAGGTGGCGCGCACGCTCTGTTCAATACGCCACAACGCCTGGCCGCGCAGGCCCAGGGGCACCGGCTCGTCCTTTTCGCTGTAGGCGGTGGCGCGGGAGCCATCGAACACGCGGTAACTGGACGGTTGCACCAAGGTGATGGTGTGGTGCTGACACAGTTCAGCCAGGCGTTCGATGGCGAACTCCTGGGCGGCCAGACGGGTTTCGCTGACCGCTTCGGCCTGGAACCAGTCGAAATAGTAGGCGAGGTTGATCAAGGCATCGGGACGGGTGTCGTCGAGCAATTGGGTGAGGCTCGCGGCATCCCAGCCGTCTTGGGGCGGTTTGGGGGCGAGGAAACCGATGTCTTCCTCCGCACCGAGGCGAATCAGCGCCTGCCCGAGGGCATTCCCGCCGCCCAGTAACATAAGGCGCATTCGCATAGATTGAGCAGGCCCGGTCTGTTTGGAACGATGGTTATTATCGACAGGCGTGTGAGCCTTGCCGCAGGTAGTTGCCAGAATCGTTGCATTTTGCGGGTTTGTAGCGCAACCGTCACGGATAAAGTGCGGGGTTGCAACTTGTCGGAACCGGTGGCATCAATCACTGCATGAGCCTTCCTGAATCGACCGATACGGTGTTGGACGACTTTCACCCCGCCGTCAGCGCCTGGTTTCGCAGCACCTTCCCTTCGGTGACCCACGCCCAGGCGCAGGCGTGGCCGTTGATCCGCCAGCGCCGCTCGACCCTGATCGCCGCGCCGACCGGGTCGGGCAAGACGCTGACAGCCTTCCTCGCGGTGCTGGATGACCTGGTTCACCAAGGCTTGGCCAACACCGGGCAACTGCCGGACGAAACCCTGGTGGTGTACGTGTCGCCGCTCAAGGCGCTGTCCAACGACATTCAGATCAACCTGCAGAACCCGCTGGCCGGCATTACCGAACAGTTACATGCCCAGGGCCTGCCCCCGGTGGCGATCCGCACCGCCGTGCGTACCGGCGACACCCCGCAAAAAGACCGTGCGCAGATGCGCAAGCGTGCACCGCACATTCTGGTGACCACGCCCGAATCGCTCTACGTGCTGCTCGGTTCCGACTCCGGTCGACAGATGCTTGCCAGCACGCGCACGGTGATCGTCGATGAGATCCACGCCATCGCCGCCAGCAAGCGCGGCAGCCACCTGGCCCTGAGCCTGGAGCGCCTGCAAGGGTTATGCGCCGCGCCGCTGACCCGCATCGGGCTGTCGGCCACGCAAAAACCCATCGACGCGGTCTCACGGTTTTTAGTCGGCACCGACCGCACCTGCGCCATCGTCGACATCGGCCACGCCCGCCCGCGCGACCTGGCGATCGAAGTGCCGCCCGTGCCGCTCTCGGCGGTGATGGCCAACGATGTCTGGGAATTGGTCTACGACCGCCTCGCCACACTGGCCCGCGAGCACCGCACCACGCTGATTTTCGTCAACACCCGGCGCCTGGCCGAGCGCCTGGCGCGGCATTTGAGCGAGCGCCTGGGCAAAACCGCAGTGGCCGCCCACCACGGCAGCCTGGCCAAGGAACTGCGCCTGGACGCCGAACAGCGCCTCAAGGCCGGTGAGCTGCAAGTGCTGATCGCCACCGCGTCGCTTGAGCTGGGGATTGATATCGGCGATGTCGACCTGGTGTGCCAGATCGGCTCTCCCGGTTCCATCAACGGGTTCCTGCAAAGGGTCGGCCGCTCCGGGCACCAGGTCGGCGGCACGCCCAAGGGACGCCTGTTCGCCACCACCCGCGACGACCTGATCGAATGCGCCGCCCTGCTCGATTGCGTGCGCCGGGGTGAACTGGACACCTTGCGCATCCCCGTCGCGCCGCTGGATGTACTGGCCCAACAGATCATCGCCGAAGTCAGCGCACAGGAATGGTCGGAGCAGGCCCTGCTCGCGCTGATCCGTCGTGCCTCGCCCTATGCCGTACTGGATGAACGCCATTACCAGGCGCTGTTGCAGATGCTCAGCGAAGGCTACAACGGTCGCCAGGGCATCCGCAGCGCCTACCTGCACCGCGACGCCCTCAGCCGCACATTGCGCGGCCGGCGTGGCGCGAGGCTCACGGCCGTAACCAGCGGCGGCACCATCCCGGACAATGCCGACTACAGCGTGTTGCTCGAACCCCAGGGCCTGAATATCGGCAGCGTCAACGAAGACTTTGCGGTGGAAAGTATCGCCGGGGATATCTTCCAGCTCGGTAATACGTCCTACCGGATCTTGCGGGTAGACACCGGCAAGGTACGGGTCGAAGACGCCCAGGGCCAGCCGCCGAGCATTCCGTTCTGGCTGGGCGAAGCACCCGGGCGCAGTCACCAATTGTCGATGGCCGTGGCGCGCTTGCTGGGCCAGATGGATGCCTTGCTCGGCATCACGCCGGGCGACTTGCAACCCGCGCAAGGCTGGCTCACCGACACCCTCGGCTTGAACCGCGCCAGCACCGAGCAGATCCTCGATTACCTGGCCCGCACACGCCTGGCTCTCAGCGCCTTGCCGTCCCAGGACACGTTGATCATGGAGCGGTTTTTCGACGAATCCGGCGGCACACAATTAATCATCCACACGCCCTTCGGCAGCCGCCTCAACCGCGCCTGGGGCCTGGCCCTGCGCAAGCGCTTTTGCCGCACCTTCAATTTCGAATTGCAGGCGGCGGCCAGCGAAAATGCGATCGTGCTGTCGTTGTCCACCAGCCACAGCTTCGCGCTGGATGACGTGTGGCGCTATCTCAACAGCAACAGCGCCGAGCACTTGCTGATCCAGGCCGTGCTGGACGCGCCGCTGTTCGGCGTGCGCTGGCGCTGGAACGCCGGCGTGGCCCTGGCCTTGCCGCGCTACACCGGCGGGCGCAAGGTGGCGCCGCAGATCCAGCGCATGAAAAGCGAAGACCTGATCGCCAGCGTGTTCCCCGACCAGATCGCCTGCCTGGAAAACCTCGCCGGCGAACGCGAAGTGCCGGAACACCCATTGGTGGAACAGACCCTCGACGACTGCCTGCACGACGCCATGGACAGCGACGCCTGGCTGGCCCTGCTGCGGCGCATGGAGCGTGGCGAGGTGCGCCTGGTCAGCCGCGACCTGCCGGCGCCCTCGCCCATGGCCGCAGAAATCCTCAGCGCGCGGCCCTATACCTTTCTCGACGACGCACCGCTGGAAGAACGCCGCACCCAGGCCGTGCTCAACCGGCGCTGGAGCGACCCGCAGAGCACCGATGACCTGGGCGCACTGGATGCCGACGCCATCGCCGGCGTGCGCGAAGAGGCATGGCCGGCGCCCCATGGCGTGGATGAAATGCACGAGGCGTTGATGAGCCTGGCGTGCATTGCCGCCGCTGAAGTCACGCCGCAGTGGGCGCAATGGCTGCGCGCCCTGGCCAAGAGTGGTCACGCTCATTCGTTGCCCAACGGCCTGTGGGTGGCGGCCGAGCGCTTGAGTTGTGTCCAGGCGATTTACCCGAATGACTTACCACTGCTGCCCGGTTTCGACGAGCCCTGGACCTATGATCAAGCGCTGCTGGAAGTGGTGCGCGCACGCCTGGGCGGTTTTGGCCCGCTGAGCCTGATCGAGATCGCCGCGCCCCTGGGTCTGCCGGTGGCCGATATCACTCAGGCACTGGCCCGGCTGGAACAGGAAGGCTACGTGTTGCGCGGCCGCTTCAGCCCCGGCGCCACCGAGGAGCAATGGTGCGAACGGCATTTGCTGGCGCGCATTCATCGCTACACGGTCAAGCGCCTGCGACGGGAAATCGAGCCGGTGGCGCTGCAGGATTTCATGCGTTTTCTGTTCGATTGGCAGCACCTGTCCGATGGCACCCGTGGCCAGGGCAGCGCCGTATTGCCGCAGATCGTCGCTCAGCTCGAAGGCTATGCCGCCGCCACCTCGGCCTGGGACAGCGACTTGCTCAGCGCACGGCTCAAGGATTATTCACCCACCTGGCTGGACGACCTGTGCCGCAGCGGCAAGCTGGTGTGGACGCGCCTGAGCCACAAGAGCAGCGCCATGGCCCTGCGCAGCACGCCGGTGGTGTTGCTGCCGCGCAGCCAGGTTTCGTTGTGGAGCGGGCTGACCGAACTCACCGACAGCACCACCCTGTCGCCCAAGGCCCAGAAAGTCCATCTGGCCCTGCGCGAACATGGCGCGCTGTTTTTCGATGAGCTGGTGCACGAGGCCCACTTGCTGCGCAGCGAACTGGAGAGCGCCTTGCAAGAGTTGGTGGGCGCCGGCCTGGTGAATGCCGACAGCTTCGCCGGGCTGCGCGCCCTGACCACGCCCGCCAGCAAACGCCAGGCGCGCAGCAGTCGGCGTGGGCGTGGGGCGTTTATCGGCGGTATGGACGATGCCGGACGCTGGGCCTTGGTACGACGCGCGCCCGCGGCTGCCGGCCCGCATTCGACCGAGACGCTGGAACATATCGCAATGACCCTGCTGCGCCGCTATGGCGTGGTGTTCTGGCGCCTGCTGGAGCGCGAGGCGGATTGGCTGCCGAGCTGGCGCGAATTGCTGCGCACGTTTCACCGGCTGGAAGCGCGGGGGCAGATTCGCGGCGGGCGATTTGTCAGCGGCCTGGCGGGGGAACAGTTTGCGTTGCCGGAAGCGATCCCGTTACTGCGCGAAGTGCGGCGCCGGCCCCATGACGGTAGTTTGATTGCGGTGTGTGGGGCCGATCCGCTGAATCTGGTCGGAACGCTGTTACCGGGAACCAAAGTGCCGGCGGTGAGTGGCAATCGGGTTGTGTACCGGGATGGGTTGCCGGCCGCCGTGATGGTTGGGGGTAAGCAGCAGATTTTGCTGGAAATGAAACAGCAGGCTATTCAGGAGAAGTTGCTCAGGCGGTGAGCTGCGATGAGGCCAGAACAACCAACCTCATTCTTGAAGCCTGGGCTGCTCGGTCAGCGCCACCGAGGCGGGCATCTCCTCATTCACCTGCGCCATCCGCTTGGGTAACACCACCTGCTGTGGATAAGTTTGCGCGAAATGCACCTCATCGCAGTTATCCACAAGCTTTTTCAGCCGCTGGTTAAACGCGCGACTCACGGCATATTGCCCACCCGACACGGTGCGGAACTGCGCCGTGAGCACCACGCCATTGAGGTCCATCTTGTCGACGCCAAACACCTCCAGCGGCCCTTGCAGGTTGTACTTGAGGAACACATCGTCGCGAATCGCCTGCCCCGCCTCGCGGATCAGCTCCACGGCCTTGTCCACGTCGGTGTCGTAGGTGAACTGCACCGAGAAGAACGCATAGGCAAACTGGCGCGACTGGTTGGTAACGGCCTTGATCTGCCCGAACGGCACCGAGTGTACAAAGCCCTTGCCGTCGCGCAGGCGCAGGGTACGAATGGTCAAGCCCTCGACGGTGCCGGCGTGGCCGGAGTCGAGCACCACCCAGTCGCCGATCGACAGGGTGTCTTCGATGATGATGAACAACCCGGTGATCACATCCTGCACCAGTTGCTGGGAACCAAAACCAATGGCCAGCCCGACCACCCCGGCACCTGCCAGCAGGGGCGCAACGTTGATGCCCAGGTTGGCCATGGTGGTGATCGCACAGATCACCACCAGGATGATCTTCACCGCGTTGCGCAGCAGCGGCAGGATGGTTTTGACCCGCGTGCTCGGCTGGCGGCTGGAGCGTTTATTCACCGGCGGTTTCAGTGCTTCCTGGATCGCCGTGTCGAGCACCACCCAGAACAGCCAGGTCATCAGCAGGATCAGGCCGATACTGCTCAGGGAGTTGCTGATGGCGCGGCCTATGGCGTTGCGTTCAGCGAACTCAAACAACGACACGCCCCAGATACGCCCAAGGATTTCGATAAAGGCCACGGCCATGACGATGCGCAATACCGCGTGCAGCAGGCTCAGAAAGCGCTCCTTGTAGGCGCTGCTGCGCTGGATCGCCACCTGGCTGCGGGACTTGAACAGGTGTTGCAGCACCGTGCTGAGAAACACCGTGCCGATCAGCAAAATCGTGGTGAACAGCGCACAGCGCAAGGCCTTCTGACTATCGTCGCCGGCGCCGATCAGGTTGATCGCCGAGACCAGCACCATCAACAGGATCGGCCAATACCAGAGCCCGGAGAAGATCCGCAGCGATTGCTGCAACGCCGGATGTTTGAGGCGTTGGGCCAATGGCCGGTTGCGGATCAAATGCGCCACAGGTCGACGCAGGCGCACCACGAGCACGCCGAAAATCACCGTTGCGAACAGCGCGGTAAACACCGCGATGCTGCTGGTGATATTGCCGCCCAACTGACGGGCAATCTGCGGGCTGGTCAGCGCATCACTGAGGGCGGCGAGAAAGCCGATGAGGAACAGCGGCTTGGGGCAGTAGTCGCGAATACTCCGCACCGCAGTGCGCTTGTGACCGACGTTGAACATGACAATCACGCACAACAGCATGGAGGTGGAGAAAATACCGCTGCTGGTGGCGTAGGCAAAACACAGCGCCAGCGCACGGCCGATGGAGGTGTCCAGAAAATGGCTGACGTAGAGGGTCAGCGGCAGGCAGATCACGGCCGGGATCGTATAGGGCAAGCCATAGCCCAGCACCGCCAGCAGGCGCTCGCGCCGCTCGAAAAAGCTGCGCTGGCCCAGCCGATGCACGATAAATCGCCCCAGCAGCGTCAACAGCGTGAAGGCGCCGACCCACACCCCGGACAGCAACAGGAAGTCACCGGCCACGCTCCACGGTGAGCGCGCAGCGGTCTGGTCCACCAGGCGTCCGACTTCATTCGCGGCCCGGTCGGCGCGCAGACGCCATTCATCGATGACGTTCTGGTTCAGATCCAGCTTCTGCTGCACGTCGTCGATGCTGGAGCTGATGGCCCCGAGCAAGCCGCCTTCCACCAACAATTCCGGCTTGGCCGGTGCTTCGGGCTCAGGCGCGGTTGCCGCGGCCTGCAATGCGCCGCTGCCGCAGAACAACAGCGCGCCAAGCAGTAATGCAGTCTTGAGATTCAACAAAACACCGAGCTCCTTCAGAAGGGTCTGTAAGGAACTGACGAGTTTGCGCCATGATCGTTCCCGAGAATATGCCGCCTGTAGGAACAGCGAAACTTTCACACAAATCTCGCAGTCATCCCACAACGACCCTCTTCCCACGGGAGCAACCATGGCGGCGATTCACATCGGCATTTCCGGCTGGCGCTACACGCCCTGGCGCGGGGACTTCTACCCCGAAGGGCTGACCCAGAAACGCGAGTTGCAGTTTGCGTCACGGGCCGTCAACAGCATCGAAATCAATGGCTCGTTCTATGCGCTGCAAACGCCCAAGCGCTACGCCGAGTGGTATGCCGACACGCCTGAAGGGTTCATGTTCAGCGTCAAGGCGCCGCGCTACATCACGCATATCCTGCGGCTGAACGACGTGCATGCGCCGTTGGCGAATTTCTTCGCCTCAGGCGTATTGGCGTTGAAAGACAAGCTCGGGCCGATCCTCTGGCAGTTCCCGCCCAGCTTCAAGTTCGACCCGCCGCTGTTCGAGGCTTTCCTCAGGCAATTGCCCACCGACACGCAACAGGCCGCCGCCCTCGCCCGCCAGCACGAGCCGCGCCTGAACGGCAAGGCAAGCCTGCAGGCCCACGGCAAGCGCGCGTTGCGCCATGCGGTTGAGATCCGCCACACGAGTTTTGCCGTGCCGGAATTTGTGCAGTTGCTCGATAAGTACGGCGTCGCCCTGGTGGTCGCGGACACCGCCGGCAAGTGGCCCTATCTCGAAGATGTCACCGCCGACTTCGTTTACCTGCGCCTGCACGGTGACAAACAGTTGTACGCCAGCGGCTACACCGACGAAGCACTCCAGCGCTGGGGAGATCGCATCGACTGCTGGCGCCACGGCAAACAGCCCGCGGACGCCCACCTGGCCGACCCGCAGCGCAAGCCCCGCGCACGCAAGCAACGCGATGTGTTCTGCTTTTTCGACAACGACATCAAGGTGCGGGCGCCCTTCGATGCCCGCCACTTGCTACAACGTTTCGAGCTGGATAAACACCTCGCCACGGCGCCTGGAAAATTGCCTGAGCCGGGGGTATTGCCATGACGCAGCCGGAACTGATCCCCGTCGCACCCACCGCCGCCATCACGCGCTTCACGGTATTGACGGTGAATATCCACAAGGGCTTCACCGCCCTCAATCGACGCTTCATCCTGCCCGAACTGCGTGAAGCGGTGCGCAGCGTGGGCGCCGATATCGTGTTCCTGCAGGAAATCCACGGCACCCACGAACGCCATCCGCAGCGCTACAGCGATTGGCCGAACATGCCGCAGTACGAGTTCCTCGCCGACAGCATCTGGCCGCAGTTCGCGTACGGGCGCAATGCGGTCTATCCCCACGGCGACCATGGCAATGCGCTGTTGTCGAAATTCCAGATCGTGAGCTACGACAACCTCGACATCTCCCAGAGCGGCCACGAGAACCGTGGCCTGTTGCACTGCGTGTTGCGCCTGCCGGGCACCGGGCAGGAGGTGCATGCAATCTGTATGCACCTGGGCCTGCGCGAGGTGCACCGCCAGCAGCAACTGCGCCTGCTGGAACAGCGCATCAGGGAGATCCCCGCCGACGCCCCGCTGGTGGTGGCCGGCGATTTCAATGACTGGCGCCAGCGCGCCGACCTTAGCCAGAGCGGCCTTACGGAAGTGTTCGTGCACGCCCACGGCAAACTCGCGCGCACCTTCCCGGCACGCCTGCCGTTGCTGGCGCTGGACCGCATTTATGTGCGCAACCTGAAGGTGCATCACCCACGGGTACTGAATACACGCCCGTGGTCACACCTGTCCGACCATGTGCCACTGTCGGTGGAGATTGAACTATGAACGTCGCCGTCGAGCACATTTCCACCGACCAGCCGCCGGATGACAGCAAGGCCCGCGATCTGGACTACGGTTGGCAAACCGGCAACCAGGTCGAGTTGCTGGAGAATGGCGAGGCGTATTTCCCTCGGGTGTTCGATGCCATGCGCAAGGCCCAGCGCGAGATCCTGCTGGAGACCTTCATTCTCTTCGAAGACAAGGTGGGCCATGAACTGCAAGGCATTCTGATCGAGGCCGCGCAGCGTGGCGTCAAGGTGGTGGCGAGCCTTGACGGTTTTGGCTGCGGCGAACTGAGTGCGCCATTTTTAAAGGCGTTGGCCGATGCCGGCGTGATGGTGCAACTGTTCGACCCTGCCGCCAAGACCCTGGGCATTCGCACCAACTGGTTTCGTCGCCTGCACCGCAAGATCGTGGTGGTGGATGGCACGGTGGGGTTTATCGGCGGGATCAATTTTTCGGCCGATCACCTGGGAGATTTCGGCCCCGAAGCCAAACAGGATTACGCCGTGCAGGTGACCGGCCCGGCAGTGGCCGACCTGCATCATTTTGCCCTCGCCCAAAGCGGTCGCCAGGTGCGTGCGCGACGCGGCTGGCGGCGACGTCAGCAACGACCTTCGCCATGGCCGACCGACAAGGGCGACGGTCTGGTACGCCTGATTTACCGCGACAACCTGCAACACCGCAACGACATCGAAGAGGCCTATATCCATGCGTTGAGCAAAGCGCAAAAACGCGCGGTAATCGCCAACGCCTACTTCTTCCCCGGTTACCGCCTGCTGCGCGAGATTCGCAATGCGGCGCGGCGCGGCGTGAACGTGCAGTTGATCATGCAAGGCCAACCCGACGTGCTGCTGGCCAAGCTCGCGGCGCGCATGCTCTACGACTATTTGCTCAAGGATGGCGTGGTGATCCACGAATATTGCCAGCGCCCGCTGCACGGCAAAGTGGCGTTGGTGGATGACGACTGGGCCACCGTGGGTTCGAGCAACCTGGACCCGTTGAGCCTGGCGCTGAACCTGGAAGCCAATGTGCTGATCCGCGACCGTGGTTTCAATCAGTGCCTGTACGAGCGGTTGCAAGCCCTCGCCAAAAATCACTGCCAGACCATGCCGGAAAACCGCAAGCCGCGCCTGTGGTTATGGCGGCTGACCGTGGGTTTCCTGGTGTTTCATGTGATGCGCCACTTTCCCGCGCTGACCGGTTGGCTGCCGGCGCACAAACCGCGATTGAAACCTTTTGAGAGCCACGCCCATGACGTCTGAAACCGGCGGTTCGCGTTTCAAGCGCTGGAAGAAACCGCTGACCATCGCCTTCTTCCTGTTGCTGATCGTACTCTTCACGATGCTCGCGCGCCGTATCGACTGGAGCGAGGTGTTCCAGACCCTGGGCGACTTCAAGCTGCGCACGCTGCTGATCGCCAGCGCGTTGACCCTGTGCAGCTTCATCGTTTACGCCTGCTTCGACCTGATCGGCCGCACCTACATTCGCCAAGACCTGCGCTGGAAGCAGATCCTGCCGGTGGGGATCATCAGCTACGCGTTCAACCTCAACCTCAGTGCCTGGGTGGGCGGGATCGCCATGCGCTACCGGCTGTATTCACGACTGGGGGTGAGCACGAGCAATATCGCGAAAATCCTCGGCCTGAGCCTGGCCACCAACTGGTTCGGCTACATGGCGTTGGCCGGCGCGGTGTTCAGCAGCGGGTTGGTGAGCATGCCGCCGGGCTGGAAACTCAGCAGCGGCGCGCTGCAAGGCGTCGGCGTGTTGTTGGTGCTGGTGAGCCTGGGTTACCTGGCGGCGTGCCGGTTTTCGAAGAAACGTGCCTGGTCGATTCGGGGCATTGAGATCAACCTGCCGTCGTTGCGCATGGCGTGCTTGCAGTTGGCCCTGGGCGCGTTGAACTGGTCGCTGATGGCGGCGGTGATTTTTACCTTGCTGCCGGCCAAGCTGGATTATCCGCTGGTGCTGGGCGTGTTGCTGATCAGCGCTATCGCCGGCGTGGTGACACACATACCGGCCGGGCTTGGGGTGCTGGAAGCGGTGTTTATCGGGCTGTTGCAACACGAGGCGTCGCGCGGCAGTTTGCTGGCGGGGTTGATCGCGTATCGGGCGATTTACTTTATTTGTCCGCTGCTGATTACGTTGGTGATGTATCTGGGCGTGGAGGCCAAGGCCAAGGCGTTGCGGGTGAAGAAGACGGCCTGACAGGACTGTTGTGATTGATACATCGCCATCGGGGGCAAGTCGAATCGTCGCACCGCCCCCTCCCACATTTGAGCGCGGGGCATCGGGTAAATGCCTCTCAGCTGTCAGACCGCCACGGGCGCGGGTGATTTATCGGGACTGGATGATGCTCAACCGCTCCCCCACCACCATCTCGGTAATCCAGTCCACCAGGATCGAGGTGTAGGCCTGCTGGGAGACTGGATCGCTAAGGGAATGGTCGGCGCCGTCGATGATGCGGTGGGTCAGGGAATGGGTCTGCTGACAGGCCGCGCGGTAGCTCATGATGGTGGCGTGGGGCACATGATCGTCGGTTTCAGATTCGACGATCAGCACGTCTCCGGTAAACGCCGAACACGCGTGCAGCGCCCGATTGGTGTCGGCCTGTACCAGCGTGCTGCGGTAATCCATCAGGTCCATCTTGTCCAGGTCACGCTTGGGCTTGGTCCACTCCTGGTCGCGATACAGCGCCGGTACCCGCAGCGCCAGCCAACGCACCGGGCGCAATGACGTGAGGATCGCCGCCAGGTAACCGCCGTAGCTGGTGCCCACCACCGCGACCGCCGAGGTGTCGATGGCGGGATGGGACAGCAGCCGGTCGTAAGCCGCCATCAGGTCGCGCAGGTTGTCTTCGCGGGTAACGCGTGACAAGGGAATACCGGTGCCGGCATGCCCGCGCAGGTCGAAGGTCAGGCACACACAGCCGAGGCCTGCGATGCCCTTGGCCCGCTCCAGGTCACGTTCCTGGCTGCCGCCCCAGCCGTGCACGAATAACACGCCCGGCACTTTGGATTTGGGACTCAGGAACGTCCCGCTCATCTGTTCGTCGTCGATATCGATCGCAATGCTTTCGCTTCTAGCCGTCATAAGGGTTAACCGTTACATACTTGAGAAGAAAGTCGCTGTGGTCCGCAGGGCCGCGGTACACCTCGATGGCATCGGCCGGCAGCGCTTGCTCCTGGTAGGTTTCTACCGAGGACACCCGTATCGCCTTGAGCCCCGGATCGTTGATGAAGCACTGCAGCGCTGCGACTTCCGCGCTGCTGGCCCCGCCCATGCGCCAGGATTGTTCGAGCACGCCGCTGCGGCGTTGGCCATCACTGTCCAGGCCTTGGGCGATGTCGTAGTTGCGCCGCGAGGCGTAGAAGCCAGGGTAGGCTTCGTCGGCGGCTGCGTCGAAGACCTGGGCTTGCTCGATAGCCAGACGCACGTCGTCAGGCAGGTCGAGCGTGAGCAAGTCCTCGTAATACCCCGGCACCACCAGCAGGTTGGACCCGCCGTAGACGTCCTCACCCTGCCCGTCCTTTGTCAGGTATTGCTCGCCGCAATAACTGAACACGTGCTCGCCGATAAAACTCTGGCCCACACTATGGGTGACCACATCGCGCAGGTCTTGTTCCAGCACCACGCCCGCATTGAACAGCGTCGCCGCATCGGGCCGCGCCAATAGCGCTTCGAACGCGTCGAGGCTGTGGATAACTTCCTGGCCTCGCCCGGCGCAGGCGTGTACCGGCTTTAGCCGGATGGGTCCGCTGTAGAGCAGGCGTGTGGCCGCTGGTCGCGCGTCTTCCAGTGCGAATACGCTGAGGCCATCGAGCACCACGTTGCGCACGCGCTCGCAGAACAGCGGCGACCAGCCTTCGGGCGCCCTGGCTTCAGGGCCCAGCAGACCGTGGCTGATGGCTTTGGTGCAGATGAAATCGTGATCGACATAACCGCCCCACAAGTCTTCGGGGCCCCTGACGTTGAGTGCAAGCGCCTGGGCCGGACCCACCAGGGTCTGCGTGGGCAGCACGTAGAGTTCACGGCCTGCGTGGTGTTGCGGATCGTAGCGACCGCCGAATTCAAGCCCCAGGACCTGCGCCAGCCAGCGCGCCAAGGCTCGGTTGGTGTCGACTTCGTGCTGGGGCGCCTCTGCTCGAGTGGAGTGAGCGACGACCAGCTTTTGAGGATGAATCGGGGTCATGCGTCCCCCTTGGCCATGCTTCCATGTGTGTAGCAGGAGCGTTGCAGAGATCAGGCCAAATGCGCTGTGCGCAGGAGTGGTTTGAAATCAGCCGGTTGGCACAATCCCGATGGCAGTTGGCCTGTTTTATTCTGCACGACGCCGCCACGGGAAGACGGCGTTCTGCACGATTCACACGCCAAACCGATGACGGTAATCACTGGGGGCCAGGCCGGTGATTTTCTTGAACGTGGCGCGAAAGGCGCTGGGGTCCTGGTAGCCGACGGTCCAGGCGATATGGTCAATGGTGCCGTTGGTGAACTCCAGCATCTGCCGTGCCTTGCCCACGCGCAGGTGCTGGCAGTATTCGGTGGGTTTCAAGCCGGTGGCGCTGCGAAAACGCCGCAGGAAGGTGCGCTCCTCCAGGCCCGCTTGCTGCGCCATGGCGGCGATGGACACATCCACCGCGCCGCTGGCTTGCAAGCCATGCTGAACCTTGAGGATGGCGGCGTCGCCATGGCTGAGGATGGGTGCGAAGTTACTGCCGCACTGGCTGGCGCTGTCGCTGTGTTCGATGACCAAAAAGCGCGCGGTGTCCGCCGCAATGCTCGGCCCCATCAACCGGTCCACCAGGCGCAGGCCCAGTTCGGACCAGGCCATCAGCCCGGCGGTGGTGATCAAGTCACCGTCATCGACAATAGGCTTGTCCGCCTCCAGGCGCACGGCCGGAAAGCGCGCGGCAAAAGACTCGGCGGACGACCAGTGGGTCGTCGCGCTACGACCGTCCAGCAGGCCACTGCGCGCCAGCA
Source organism: Pseudomonas lactucae (assembly GCF_036688725.1). Taxonomy (NCBI): domain Bacteria; kingdom Pseudomonadati; phylum Pseudomonadota; class Gammaproteobacteria; order Pseudomonadales; family Pseudomonadaceae; genus Pseudomonas; species Pseudomonas lactucae. The sequence continues at coordinate 231,240 of NZ_JAQQPT010000006.1, forward strand.
TGATCGACCCGATGCACACGCCACCCAGTACCGTGCCCTGTGCGTGCTGCCGGCGTAGCCATTCCAGCAATGCCGGGGGCGTCTGTTGCTCGCTGAACTCACCAATCGACGGCGGCACCAGCACGGCCATCAGCGGTTGATCGAGACCTGGGTGGCTATCGAATACGCGGGTCGGTTGGCCATCGTCCTGAACCTGCCAATGGCTGATGCGCAGCAACGGCAATTGCGCCGACTGGTGCTCGGCGGCGATGCGGTTGGCGACCCCGAACAGGTCGGTCAAGCCGTGCACCGCCGCCAGTTGCGCGCCTTGGTAGATCAACACGCCCAATTCCACAACAGCCATTGTCAGTTTTCCCCCTGTTATTGTCGGTGCAGCCAATGCCCGGCGTCGACGCCAGCTAAGATACTGGCCCCATCCACCCATCACGAGGCACTCACCATGGCCAAGCAAGCGCTCATCCTAATCGATATCCAGAACGACTACTTCCCCGCAGGCAAGTGGCCGCTTGACGGCGTGCAGGCGGCGGCGGACAAGGCCGCCCAGGTGCTGCAGGCGTTCCGCACAGCCGGGGACGCGGTGATTCATGTGCGCCATGAATTTACCTCCGAGGACGCACCCTTCTTCACACCAAACTCCGAGGGCGCCCATTTGCACCCGACCGTGCTGAACGAAGGCAACGAGCCGGTGGTACTTAAACATTTTGTGAATGCGTTTCGCGAAACCAACCTGCGCGCCCTGCTGGAGCAACGCAGCATCACCGAACTGGTGGTGGTCGGCAGCATGAGCCATATGTGCATCGATGCCGTGGTGCGGGCGGCGACGGACCTGGGCTACAGCGTCACGGTGATCCATGATGCGTGCGCCACGCGGGACCTGGAATTCAATGGGCAAGTGATTCCGGCGGCACAGGTGCATGCCGCTTACATGGCGTCACTGGCGTTCGGGTACGCGAGTGTGGTGTCGGCCGATGAGTATGTGCAGGCTCAGGCAGCCGTATGACCGCTACCGGCGTTAGCGGGTCGCGATGATGAACAGGCGCGGGAATGGCAGCAACACCGTGCCATCTGCCAGGGCTGGGTAGGCCTGGGTAATGCGCGCCTGATAATCCCGCAGGAACGCGGCTTTTTCACTATCGCTCAGCGGTGCGAGATAAGGCCGCAACGCCGAGGCCTTGAACCACTCCACCACTGCCGCGTGATCCGCCAAGGGGTGCAGGTAGGTGGTGCGCCATACGTCGACGCTGCTGCAGTGCGGAGTCAGCAGTTCGTAGTAGTCACTCGCGGTGTGACGCGCATTGTGTTTGACCGCGCCGATCCTGTCCGCCCACGGCCCCTCCCCCGCAACCTCACGCGCCAGCCGGTGCGCGGGTTCGTCGAGGTTGTCCGGGGTTTGCACCGCCAGCGTACCGCCGGGGTTCAATTGCCTGACCAGGTGCGGGTACAGGGTGGCGTGGTCCGCCAGCCACTGCAGGGAAGCGTTGGCCAGGATCACATCGAAGCTTTGCGCAGGAGCCCAGGCGCCGATATCCGCCAGTTCGAAGCTGAGCGTCGGCAGACGCTTGCGGGCGTCGATCAGCATGTCGTCGGAGCTGTCCAGCCCCGTGATCCGCGCCTGCGGAAAACGTTCGGCCAGAACTTCGGTGGAATTGCCAGGGCCGCAGCCCAGGTCAACAGCGGTCTGCACTTCGGTGCTTGGAATGGCCGCTACCAAGTCGCGGACGGGGCGAGTGCGTTGTTGTTCAAATAGTGTGTACTGCTTGGCGGACCAGGTCATTGCGGCTTTCCTTTAAAACGCAGCGCCTTTAAAACGCAGGGCGCTAAGGCTGGCGTTGTTGCGCGGTGAGGGTGTTGTCCGACTCCATCTGCATCAACTGGCCAACGGTCTGCCCGACCTTTTGCACGGCCATCTCGACCTTGCGGGTGGGCGGGTTGGCGAAATTCAAGCGGATGCAATTACGGTATTTTCCCGCCGCCGAGAAAATATTGCCATTGGCCACCTGCACATCCTGGGCTTCCAGCAGGCGGTTGAGGGCATAGGTGTCGAACTCCCCAGGCAATTCGACCCACAGGGTAAAGCCACCCTGGGGCTGGCTGACGCGGGTGCCGGCCGGGAAATAGCGGTTGACCCACTCACTCATCAGGTCGCCGTTGCGCTTGTACTGCTTGCGCATGCGGCGCAGGTGCAGCAGGTAGTTGCCCTTGGCGATAAATTCGGCCGCCGCCAGTTGCGGTTGGGTGACGGTGGCGCCGGAGCCGATGTATTTCATATGCAGCACCTGGGGCAGATAGCGCCCGGGAGCGATCCAGCCGACGCGCAGGCCTGGGGCCACGGTTTTGGAAAGCGAACTGCACAACACGACCCGATTGTCCTCATCAAAGGACTTGAGCGAGCGCGGGCGTGGATAGCGGTGCGACAGGTCACCGTAGATATCGTCTTCAATGATCGGCACGTCGAAGCGCTGGGCCATGCGGATCAGCTTGAGCTTGCGCTCGTCGGGCATGATGTAGCCCATGGGGTTGTTACAGTTGGCGGTCAATTGGATCACCTTGATCGGCCACTGTTCCAGGGCCATTTCCAAGGCTTCCAGGTTGATGCCGGTCACGGGGTCGCTGGGGATTTCCAACGCCTTGAGATCGGCCGCCTTGAGGATCTGCATCATCCCGTGGTAGCTCGGCGAGGCGACCGCCACAATGTCGCCGGGCGAGCAGATCGCGCGGATTGCGGTGGACAGCGCTTCCTGGCAGCCGCTGGTGATAATCAGGTCGGCCGGGGTGAGGCGAACGCCCGAGTCGATGGACAGCCGGGCGATCTGTTCGCGCAAGGCCAATACGCCCTGGATGTGGCTGTATTGCAGGCTGGTGCTGTCACTGCGCCGGCTGATACGCGCCATCGCGGTCAGCAGCGGTTTGAGGGTCGGGGAGCTGATATCCGGCATGCCGCACCCCAGTTGGACGATATCGGCGCTTTGATCGAAGCGCATCAGCTCCTGGACCATGTCCCACTGAGAGATGTCCACCGGCCGCAGGATCGGCCGGCCCATCTGCGGCAAGGGTGCCACGCGCCGGTCCGACGGCACGAAATAGCCCGACTTGGGACGCGGTATCGCCAACCCCGAACATTCCAATACACGGTAGGCCTGTTGCACGGTGGTCAGGCTGACGCCGTGCTCGTGACTGAGGGTGCGTACAGATGGCAAACGCTCGCCAGGCCCGTACAGGCCTTGCTCGATGCGGCTGCTGATGAATTCGGCGAGGTTCAGATAAAGAGTCATAAGTCTGACTGTAGCTGCTCATCTGTGGCTTAAGAAGTTACAGATAGGCATTTTTTTGAAAAATTTTCGGCCTTAAAAGCGTATCTGTATTTAAAAGATTGAGTTCTGCTGTATCTGCAATACACACCGTCGCCTTGGGATGATAGGCCCCAGAACGGTGCACAGGGCCTAGGACACGGTAGCCGCAAAATAACAAAGCAGCACAGTACGCACCAATTTTAAGAAATGCCCTACAAAACAGACGCCTGATAATTATCAACGCCAGGTGTTGGAAACTGCCCAGCGAATACCAAGGGGACCCAGCGCAATGACGGCAAGGATGACGCTCACACCGCAGATGGCCGAGTACGAACAGAAATTTACCGATGCCGGTGAAGTTCGATGGTTACCCTATTTGATGTACTTCCACCCGACTGACCATTGTTCTCCCGTGGTCAATACAGATTCGTCCGGTTTCCGTTATTCCGAGTCATTGGGCACCAATTATTCAGTGATCGATGGCGGCAAGAATAACGGCCCGGTGCGCCTGTTGGCGGGCAGCTCCACTGTATTCGGCATTGGCGCCAGCGCCGACAGCTGGACGCTGGCCTCGCGCCTGACGCACAACGACTCCCGGGGTCAACGCTGGATCAATTTCGGCGGTCGCAGTTTCAACTCCACTCAAGAATTGGTGCTGTTCACCCTGAACCGGCACCACCTGCCGCGGGTGGATGAAATCGTGCTGTTCTCCGGGTTCAACAACCTTGGCCTGGCGCGCCAGCCCCAGGCCTATCGGGGCGAACACGGGGCGTTTTTCAACTGCCATCAGTTTTTCGATGCCCTGACGCCGCAACAGCCGGCCGCCAGCCACTGGAGCCTGTCGAATCTGTTCGGCAAGCCTCAGGAGCCCGAGCAACCCGCGCCGCCGTCGATGCAGGAACAGATCGACTACGCCGCCAACCTGACTTTGCAGCATCTGGATATCTGGCGCGCCCTGGCGGCCGACATGGGGGCGAAGCTGACATTCATCCTGCAACCCTTGGCCGGCTGGGTCCGCGAGACCGGCAGCGCCGAGGAAGAGCAACTGTTTGCCGAACTCGACCAGCTCGGCAACTTCACCGAGGTGTATGGCGACATCCTGCAAACCTCGGTGCGCGAAGCCTATGCCCAGCGCCTGCGTGAAGGGGCACAGGCGATGGGGGTGGGGTTTGTCGACATCACGCCATTGCTGGCCGAGGCATTGGCCCCGCAGGACTGGCAGTTCGTCGACCGTATCCACTTCACCGATGCCGGCAACGACCTGGTTTCAAAACTCATTCTTGACGTCACTCGCTGAAAAGGACTTGCACATGAAATCCATCAAAAAGTTTTTCCTGCGCCTGTTTGGAAAAAAGAAGAAAAAGCCTGATTCCTCCATTTATCCGATGTTCTGACGCGGCACTGCAAGGTAATGGCTATGGATGGCTCGGTTTTAACGCGGGACCCCGCACACGACAGGTGGCGCGAACTCTATCGTTTGGCGCTCGACCCTGAATGTTTCCTGGATGCGGAGTATCTCGACAACCTGCTGGGTGACGACGGCGAGCCGGCGCAATTACCGCTGCTGTCGCGGCAGATTGACGCGTGGCAGCTGGAGCAGGCGTCGGCGTATGCCGGTGCCGCGGCCGCCGCGGTCGAACAGCACAACGCCCGCGCCTTTGCCCAGGCGCTGGCCATCTATTCGGCACCGCTGGCCTCGGTGCTGGGCTGCTGGCTGCAGGGCATGAGCGCGCCAGGGGTGTTTGAAGACCCCGCACAGTTGCGCTTGATGCAATTGTTCGCCCATGACGTCGGCGTCGGTTACCCGAACGCCTCCCGCGCCCATCATTTCAATGCGCTGTTGGGGCAGTTGCAGTTGACGACGTACGCCTTGGCCCCGGCGCAACTGGCGACCCTGCCGGACCTGAATGACGATGCGTTCGAACTGCCCGCGCTGTTACAGGCCTTGAGCCGGCGCAGCGATGCCTTCGGCGATGAACTCTGTGGTGTCGATTGGGCCTTGCGCGCCGTCGGGCTGTGCCCGGGCTGGGCAGCCATGGGACAGCTTGAAGGTCTCGCGCTGGAGTTGGGACGGCTGGACCTGAGCGCCGCCTTCCCTGGCCTGGAACCGGCCTCGCTGCGCCATATCAGCCAATGGGTCGCGCAGCGGATCATCGAGCAGGGCGAAGAACGCCAGGCCCGTCTGCTGCGCGGCGCCAACTGGTTGTTCGGCGCGCTGCGGCGCTGGAATGCGCGGCTGTATAACGCCTCGCTGACCGCCACCTCGCCCCAGCAGGCCATGGCGCATTTGATGCAACGCCTGGCCCGGGTTGGCGCGGTGTATCACCAGAATTACCTGATCGAAGGCCGCAGCCTGGCGCTGTGGCTTGAAGACGCGCAGCACGACCCGTTGCCCTTGCTGGACGTGCTGTCGCGCAGCCGCCTGATCGTGCCTGGCAATGCGAAAAAAAGCCTGCTGGTGACCAGCCTGGTCGCGCCGACCGGGCGCATGTTCCGCATCTTCAGTGAGGCGGACTTGAACGTGATCCGCCAGTGGATCGACTGGTTGCCCCAGGCGGGTACCACTGAGCAACTGCCGCGTCAGCCGATCGACAGTTGCGCCATGGCGGCCCGCCCGACTACAGCCAGCGCGGCCGACACCGGGCACTGGCCCCAGAGCCTGCGCGAGGCCTATTTTGTCTTGCAGGGGCGCGCGCTGCAGCCCACCACCCTGAAGTTCGCCCATGCCTATGTGAGCCGTTGGCTGGAGCGCTCGCGCCAATCGCTGAAAACGTCCGAGCGCCAATTGCCCGAGCAATGGGGCACCCAGGTGCTGCGCGGCTGGTTGCTGGACAAGCATGACCAGAACGGCCAGCAGTTCGATGACAGCGACCCGGCGCAAATCCCCAGCCGTGAAGAAATCGTCGAGTCGACCTTGCAACTGGCGCCCCTGACGCTGATCGACGGCGCGTGGCTGCAAGGCTTCACCGACGTGGGGCTGGCGTCGTCCCATGTGGGCTACACCTTGTTCCAGACCTATTGGGACGAATTGGGCAACGGCATCGAGGCGCTCAATCACCCGAAGATCTACCGCGATGGCCTGCGGGAAATGGATTTCGAACTGGCGCCTACCGGTAGCCGGGAATTTGCCGAAGACCCGCGCCTGTATGAAGAGTCCTTCCGCCTGCCGGTGTATTGGCTGTGCCTGGGCAAGTTGCCGGTGACGTTCATGCCTGAAATCCTCGGCATGAACCTGGCGATGGAATTATCCGGCGTGGGCGGCAGCTATCGCTCGGCACGGCGCTTTTTACGGCACTACGGGTTCAGCACGGCGTTCGTCGATCTGCACAACACCATCGATAACGTGTCCACCGGGCACTCGGCCTGGGCCGCCGATGCTATTGATGCGTACATGCGCTCGCTGACCAGCGCCGAGCAGGTCGCCGCGCAATGGCAGCGCGTGCGGGTGGGCTATGAGTCCCTGGCGCCGATGCCGGGCAAGTGGACCTCGATGCTGCGTCGATTGGGTCTTTCGTCCGCAGGCAATGTCCTTCCGCGTCCGGCACGTGCAGCAACGTCAAGCCGCTATCTGCATCACTTGCCGATCACCCGGGAAGTGCTGCTGGAAACCCACGAACCTTAACGCCACGAGGAACAATTATGTCTTTGGTAGAAGTGCATAACGAATGGGACCCCCTCGAGGAAATGATCGTGGGTGTTGCCCATGGCGCGCGCGTGCCTCGACCGGACAGGGGCCTGTTCGCCCTCGACTACAGCGAGCACCACGACTCGCCCCACGAGATTCCGTCAGGCCCCTATCCTGAACAGTTGATCGAAGAGGCCCAGGAAGATCTGGACGCCTTTGCAGCCTTCCTGGTCGGTCACGGGGTGACCGTGCGCCGGCCCAGGGAGACCTACCATGCCGCGCTGTTCGGCACCGCCGACTGGAAGACCGACGGCGAATACAACTACTGCCCCAGGGATGTCCTGCTGCCGATTGGAAAGACCATCATTGAAGCGCCGATGGCTTTACGCAGCCGTTACTTCGAACCGTTTGCCTACCGAGAACACCTGCAGGCGTACTTCGCCAGCGGCGCCAACTGGATTTCCGCGCCCAAGCCGGAACTGCCGGACAGCACCTACCGGGTCAACCCGCGTGAAGGCTCGATCATCGCCAACGATGAGCCGATCTTCGATGCGGCCAACGTGCTGCGCATGGGCCGCGACATTCTTTACCTGGTGTCGCGCAGCGGCAACCGCCTGGGCTACGAGTGGCTCAAGCGCGTGCTCGGCGATCAATACCGGGTGCACGCCCTCAGCGGCTTCTACGACGGTACGCACCTGGACACTACCATCACCCTGGTGCGCCCGGGGCTGGTGGTCTTGAACCCCGAGCGCATCGGCAAGGATCAGGTACCTGACGTGTTCAAGAACTGGGACATCATCTGGGCCCCCGACATGGTGGACACCGGCTACTGCTGGTCGTACCCGCGCGCGTCGATCTGGCAGGGCATGAACTTCATCATGGTCAACCCGTCGCTGGCGGTGATCAACGACCAGCAGGTCGCACTGATTCGCGCCCTGGAAAAACACCATGTCGATGTGGCGCCGTTGAAGATGCGCCATGCGCGCAGTTTGAGCGGCGGTTTTCACTGTGTGTCCGTCGACATTCGTCGACGCGGCACGCTGGAAGATTACCGTTGAGCAGGACGTGAGCATGCAGGCACTGGATTACTACTCGATTGTGTTGTTCGTGATCGCCACCTGCGTCACGCCTGGGCCGAACAACGTGATGTTGATGTCGTCCGGCGCCAATTTCGGCATGGGTCGCACCTTGCGCCATGTGGCCGGTATCAATATCGGCTTTCCACTGATGCTGGTGGCGGTCGGGCTGGGGGCCGGGGCGGTGTTCCGCCAGTACCCCTGGCTGCACGATGGCTTGCAGGTGATCGGCGCGCTGTACCTGTTGTTCCTGGCGTACCAGATCGCCAGTGCCCCGACCACCGATCTGGGTGACAAATCAGGCAAGCCTTTGGGGTTCACCGCTGCGGCGTTGTTTCAGTGGGTCAACCCGAAGGCCTGGGTGATGGCGGTGGGCGCGGTGCTGGCCTACACCTCGCCCTTGGGTTCGTACACGGTGCAGGTGTTCCTGATTGCACTGTTGTTTTTTTTGTTCGGTTCACCGTGCTCCATGGTCTGGGTGTTTTTCGGGCAGTACCTGCGGCGCTTCCTGACCCAGCCGCAACGTTTGAAGGCGTTCAATATCACCATGAGCCTGGTGCTCGTGGTGTCCTTGATCCCGGTTTTACGAAGCCTGCCATTCGCGCAATGGTGGTCTTGAAACGCAGAGGAAGGTTGCCCGGACGCCAGCAGATCGATTGGCACAGGCAACTCCACGGATTGGCGGAATGCGATGAGGATGCACAGTTAAATGGCTATTTATGTTTTAGGGATTTCTGCCTTCTATCACGACAGTGCCGCGGCCCTGGTCAAGGACGGCGTGCCCGTCGCTGCCGCCCAGGAAGAGCGCTTCACCCGCGTGCGCCACGACCCGGCGTTCCCGGCCCAGGCGATTGCCTACTGCCTGGACGCCGAGGGCATCAGCCTGGCTGACCTGCAGGCAGTGGTTTACTACGAAGACCCCCAGGAAAAATTCTCCCGGGTGATTTCCTCGTTTGCCAGCGGTGGCATCGGCGGCGCACGTACGTTCATCAATGCGATGCCGGAATGGATTCGCTGGAAGTGGAACGTGCTCAAGTTCGTCGACGAGCAACTTGAAATCATGGGCCGGGGCAAGGCACCACGCACCCAGGCCTCCCAGCATCACCGTTCTCACGCGGCGGCGGCGTTTTACCCCTCGCCGTTCAAGAACGCTGCGGTGTTGTGCATCGACGGTATCGGCGAATGGCATTCGACCACCATCTGGCACGGCCAGGGTTCGCAACTTGAACTGAAAAACTCGATCTCCTACCCCCATTCCGTAGGCTTGCTGTATTCGGCCATGACCTACTATTGCGGGTTCAAGGTCGACTCCGGCGAGTACAAGCTCATGGGCCTGGCGCCGTATGGCCAGCCGATCTACGCCGACAAGATTCGCGACGAACTGATCAATATCCGCGAGGACGGCTCGTTCACCCTGAACATGAAGTACTTCGAGTACCTGCGCGGCGAGCGCATGGTGGGCGAGGCCTTTGAGGCGCTGTTCGGCGGGCCGATCCGTCAGCCCGAAAGCCCGATCTCGCAGCGCGAGTGCGACTTGGCCGCATCGATTCAAAAGGTCACCGAGGAAGTGGTACTGGGCCTGGCCACCGCCGCGGTCAAGCAGACCGGCGAGCGCAACCTGTGCCTGGCCGGTGGCGTGGCGTTGAACTGCGTGGCCAACGGTGTGCTCAGCCGCTCGGGGCGTTTCGATTCGATCTGGATCCAGCCGGCGGCCGGCGATGCCGGTTGTGCCCTGGGGGCGGCGCTGGATTTTGCGGTCAAGCACAGCGGTCGTCCGCACCTGGATGGCAACAAGTCCGACGCCATGAGCGGCAGCCTGCTGGGGCCGGGTTTTGGCGACGAAGAAATCGCCCAGTTCCTGCTGGAAAACCACTACCCCTTTACCCGCTACGACGACGCCGGGCTGTATGACCAGGTCGCCAGTCGCCTGGCCGACGGTGCGGTGGTGGGTTGGTTCCAGGGGCGCATGGAGTTTGGCCCACGGGCCTTGGGCGCGCGTTCGATTCTCGGCGATGCGCGCAACCCCGAGATGCAGCGCACCATGAACCTGAAGATCAAATACCGCGAGTCGTTCCGCCCGTTCGCCCCGGCCGTGCTGGCCGAAGACGCCGGCAACTATTTCGATATCTGCGAAAAAAGCCCGTACATGTTGATGGTCGCGCCGGTCACCGACTCGATCAAATCCCAGCAGTCGCTGCAAGAAGGCGGCCCCGAGCGGGGCTTGGGCAGCATCAACCATATTCGCTCGCAGTTGCCGGCGGTGACCCACGTCGACCTGTCGGCGCGGGTGCAAACGGTGACCGAAGAAAACAACGCACCGTTCACCTACCTGCTGCGCAGTTTCAAGGAGCACACCGGCTGCTCGGTGTTGGTCAACACCTCGTTCAACGTGCGTGGCGAACCGATCGTGTGCACGCCGCAGGAAGCGTACGCCTGCTTCATGCGCACGGAAATGGACGTGCTGGTTCTGGGCCGCTACGTGCTTGAGCGCCCCGCCCAGCCGGCCTTCGTCGAGGCCGTTGACTGGCGCAGCGAGATCCCGCTGGACTGATCCCCACCCCCTTCACTCTTTGGAGCTTTTACCGTGCTGAGATTTCTTGCGTTTCTGATGTTTATCGTCGTGTTGCTGCCCATCGGGCTGACGCGTTCGGTGTTTCATTCGTCCCGTTTCGGGCGGCGCTTTCACCAGGCGCCGACGGCTTGGGATCACTCCGTAAGTAACCCGTAAGGCCAATCGCCCAAGGAACCGCGCGCATGTCAAAAGTGATTTACAAAAATCTCAACACCTCGCCGATCCTGGCGGTCGGCGGCGCAGGGGTGTGGCTTGAGGATGCAACGGGCAAACGCTACCTCGACACCTGCGGCGGTGTCGCGGTGTCGAGCCTGGGCCATGGCCATCCGCGTATCGCAGCGGCATTCGAGCGCGAAGCGAAGAAACTGGCGTGGGCGCACGCGGGCAGCTTCACCACCGCCGCCGCCGAGGAACTGGCCGAACGCCTGGTGGCAGCCAGTGGCGGCCTGGCGCGTGCGCAGTTTTTATCCGGCGGCTCGGAGGTGATGGAGCTGGCGATGAAAATCGCTTACCAGTACCAATGCGAACGCGGCTTGCCTGAAAAGTCGTTGTTCATTTCCCGCCGGCAGAGCTACCACGGCAGCACCCTGGGCACCTTGAGCATCTCCGGTAACCCGCAGCGCCAATCGGTGTTTGGTCAACTGTTCGCGGCGGCCGAGTTTGTCTCGCCATGCTACGCCTACCGTGATCAACGGCCCGACGAAAGCGAAGAGCAGTACGCCACGCGCCTGGCCGATGAACTGGACGCCAAAATTCGCAGCCTGGGCAGTGAAAACGTCGCGGCGTTCTTTGCCGAAACCGTGGTGGGCTCCACCAATGGCGCGGTGCCTGCGGTGCCCGGTTACTTTCGCAAGATCAAGGCCGTGTGCGAGCGTCACGATGTGCTGCTGATCCTCGATGAGGTGATGGCCGGCATGGGGCGTACTGGGCAGCTGTTCGCCTACGCCGACGAAGGCATCGTGCCGGACATGGTCGCGGTCGGCAAAGGCCTGGCGGCGGGCTACATGCCGATCTCGGCGCTGTTGATCAGCGACCAGGTGCACTCGGTAATGGCCCGTGGTTCAGGCGTGCTGGGCAACGGCCAGACCCACGTCAACCATCCACTGGCCTGTGCCATTGCCTTGGAAGTGCAACAAGTCATCGAGGACGAAGACCTGCTGGCGCAAGTGCGCCAACGCGGTGAGCAATTGCGCGCCTGGCTCAGGGAAAGCCTGGCTGACCTGGATATCGTCGGTGATGTGCGCGGGCGCGGGCTGTTCGTGGGCGTCGAGTTTGTCGAGAGCCGCGCCACCAAGGCGCCGTTCAAGGGCGGCGGCGCGTATGCCGCGGCGCTCAAGCAAGAGGCGTTGCGGCGCGGCCTGTTGATCTATCCCGGCAGCGGCACCGTGCAGGGAACGCACGGCAATCATGTGCTGTTTGCACCGCCGTTTATCACCAGCGAAGGGGAGCTGGGGCAAATGGTCGAACGCTTCAACGCAGTGGTCAGGGCTGTCGCGTACTAGCGACAGCGCGGGCTTGACGGGGGGGCGGGCGTTGTCACCCACATTACCTGGAAATGGAGAAGTGAAGATGCAGACAATCGAGCCATGCAAGGACAAGGTCCTGCTGTCGGTGTGCACCATGGACTGGTGCGATCACGGCGTGGAATTCGCCAAGACCGTATTCTCCAACCTTGAGGTGTTTTGCTGGGACCCGGGCGATCCCTATCCTTACCATCTGGATAACTGGGAAGGCGATTGGATCATCTCCTACCGTGGCGACTTCATTTTTCCGCCGAGCATCTACAAGAATGCCCGCAAAGGCGCGATCAATCTGCACCCGGCACCGCCCAAGTACCGGGGCCTGGGCAGCCAGCATTACGCGATCTACTACAACGATGAAACCTACGGCTCGACCTGCCATCACCTGGCCCCTTCGGTGGACAGCGGGCAGATCATCAATGTGGCGCGTTTCAACGTCGCACCCGCCGAGACGGCTTCATCGTTGCGCCTGCACGTAGGTGCCTATTGCCTGCAGCAGTTCATCCACCTGCTCACCGACTACATCCTGCTGGGACGGCCACTGCCGGTCTCGCCGGAAAATTGGGGCGAGCGCCTGTACAAGCAATCGGAACTCAAGCCCTGGATGGAGAAGATCCGCGCCCAGGAGCCGGATCATCGTTGCTTCAAATAGCTTTTTCTTGGCCGTCACTTCAAGCCACGGGTGGCTTGAAGTGCTCACTGCGCGCTGGCGCGACGGGTATGAGTGCATCTATGTTTGAGTTTTCGAGTTTTGCAGCGGCACTGGGGGTCTACGTGATCGGCACCGCCAGCCCTGGCCCGGGCAACCTGGCCATCGCCAACACCTCCTTGAACTACGGGCGCACACCGGGCCTGGCGTTGGCGGCCGGGGTGATTTCCGGGTCGTTGTGCTGGGGCGCGATGACCGCCGCAGGCGTGTCGGCGTTGTTGATGTCCAACACCCAGATCATCCTGTGGTTAAAAGTGTTCGGCGCCTGCTATCTGTTTTTCCTGGCCTGGAAATCGGTGCGCAGTGCGCTGGCGCACAACGCCACGACGGTAGCCAAAGTACGGGAAAAGCAGACGCGCAACCTGGGCTTCTATTTGCAGGGGTTGGGCATTCACCTGACTAACCCCAAGGCGGCCTTGACCTGGTTCACGGTGACCACCGTGGGCCTGAGCGTCAACGCGCCGGCCTGGGCCAGTTTCGTGCTGGTGGCGGCCTGTGCGCTATTGGGTTTCCTGATTTTCTGTACCTACGCCTTAGCGTTTTCCGCCCATTCGGCAGAACCGTTTTTCACCCGGACGCGCAAGTCCTTCGGGCTGATTTGTGCAGCGTTCTACTCGATGGTTGCCATTGGTTTTCTCAGTTCGTTGTTCTGACTCCAACTACAAGTGGCCACACTGCACCTGTATCCCGCGCTGTCCGGGTGGCAGGTAAACGCGAAGGCCCGTTTCCAGGAAATATCCATGTCCTTGTCGTTTGATTTAATGCTGGCGTTTGCTTTGTTTGCGTTTGTCACTTCCGTCACCCCTGGCCCCAATAACGCCATGCTGTTGGCCTCGGGCGTCAACTTTGGCTTCCAGCGCACCATCCCGCACATCCTGGGTATCAGCTCCGGGTTCCTGGTGCTGGTATTGGCCGTGGGGCTTGGGCTGGGTGCAGCCTTTACCGCCTATCCGGTGCTCTACACCGTGCTGCGCTATGCGGGCGCGGCTTACTTGCTGTACCTGGCATGGAACATCGCCCGTTCCGGCCCGGCATCAGAAGACACCGAAGGTAAAGGCAAGCCCCTGGGGTTCTGGGGCGCAGCGGCGTTTCAGTGGGTCAATCCCAAGGCGTGGGTCATGGCAATTGGTGCGATCAGCACGTACACGCCCTTGCAGGGCTACACCATGAACGTGGTGATCATCGCTACGGTGTTCGCTCTGATCAACGCCCCAAGCGTGGGGGTATGGGCGGGGTTCGGCAGTGTACTGCGCAACGTGCTGCGCAACCCGCGCTGGCTGCGCATGTTCAATTTCGGCATGGCGGCGTTGCTGGTGATTTCGCTGTATCCGCTGCTGCAGCATACGAGTTGATCCCAGGCACGCAGTTGTTACTTCACAAAAATCTGTGGCCATAAAAAAAGCGAAGCCAGATTAATGGCTTCGCTTTTTTATGGGTTACGGTACTGAAAGCTGCGTTAGAACGGAATATCGTCATCAAAGCTGTCGAAATCCGGCGCCGGTTGCGCAGCGGCCTGCTGGGGCGCTGGACGCGACTCACGCTGTGGCTGCTGGCTTGGCTGTGGACGCGACTGTTGTGGACGCGGTGCCGAGTTGGACATGCCACCCTGCCCCTGTTGGTCGCCCTGTGGACGGCCGCCCAGCAGTTGCATGGTGCCTTGCATGTCGACCACGATCTCGGTGGTGTAACGCTTGATGCCGTCTTTTTCCCACTCGCGGGTTTGCAGTTTGCCTTCGATGTAGACCTGCGAACCTTTGCGCAGGTACTCACCAGCGATCTCTGCAACCTTGCCGAACATCGACACACGGTGCCATTCGGTTTTCTCGACCTTCTGGCCGGTCTGCTTGTCGGTCCACTGTTCGCTGGTCGCCAGACTCAGGTTGGTCACGGCGTTACCGTTGGGCAAGTAGCGAACTTCGGGATCCTGGCCGCACGTACCGACCAATATGACTTTGTTAACCCCACGGGCCATAACGTTCTCCTAAGCTGGGCGCGCTGTCGGCACTGGGTTGACCAGTTGCTCGAGCGTCGCGCGATCCAATAATTCGGTGTCCAATTTGATGTAGATGGCGGCTTCTTCAGCAACAACCACGGCATCGGTAACCCCAGCGACGGCCTTGAGGCGCTCGGCCAAGCCAGCTTCGCGAATCGCTTCGGGCGATAACGGCAAGCGCAGACTCGTCACATAGGGAGGTTCGCGCATGGTAACAGCAAAGGCGAGCCAGAGGGCAGCCAGACCTGCGCATCCCAGGAACACAACCGACAAACCGCCATGCTGGAACATCCAGCCACCCATGATGCCGCCCAGTGCGGAGCCCAGGAACTGGCTGGTGGAATACACCCCCATCGCCGTGCCCTTGCCACCGGCCGGTGAAACTTTACTGATCAGCGAAGGCAGCGAAGCCTCCAGCAGGTTGAACGCGGTGAAGAACACCACCGTGCCGATCACCAGCGCCCGCAAGCTGTCGCCGAACTGCCAGAAGAATAGTTCAGTGAGCATCAATGTCGCGACGGCGCCCAGCAAAACTCGTTTCATTTTGCGTTTTTTCTCGCCATAGATGATGAACGGGATCATGGCGAAGAACGAAATCAACAGCGCAGTAAGGTAGACCCACCAGTGCTGTTCCTTGGGCAGACCGGCTTTTTGTACCAGCGCCAGGGGCAAGGCGACGAAGCTGCACATGAGCATCGCGTGTAATACGAAGATACCTAAATCCAGACGCAGCAGGTCGGGGTGCTTGAGCGTCGGCAACAGCGCCTTGCGCGCCACACCGGACTCGCGATGCTGCAGGGTGCCGGTGGAACGCGGCACCATGAAGGCCACGATCAGGATACCGATCAGCGCCATGCCGCCGGTGGCGAGGAACAAGCCATGCAAGCCGAACGCGCGCGTCAGCAGCGGGCCGACCACCATGGCGACGGCAAACGACAGGCCGATGGTCATGCCGATCATGGCCATGGCCTTGGTGCGGTGCTGTTCGCGGGTCAGGTCCGACAACAGCGCCATCACCGCAGCAGAAATCGCCCCGGCACCCTGCAGGATACGTCCGGCGATCACGCCCCAGATCGAATCGGCCTGAGCGGCGAGCACACTGCCGAGGGCGAACACGATCAGCCCCAGGTAGATCACCGGGCGCCGGCCGATGCGGTCGGAAATGATTCCGAACGGAATCTGAAAAATCGCCTGGGTCAGGCCATAGGCGCCAATCGCCAGGCCGATCAGTGCCGGGGTCGCGCCGGCGAGGTCCATGCCATAGGTCGCCAGTACCGGCAACACCATAAACATGCCCAGCATACGGAAGGCGAACACCAGTGCCAGACCGCTAGCTGCTCGGGTCTCGCCGCTACTCATGCGTTCGCTGTGGGGATCGTGCATGGAAAAACCTCGTGTGAACCGGCGGCGATTCTACCAGTCCCATCGATTGAGAGGGTATATGCGGCGCTTTGCCGCGCAGCTTTCATGTAAGGCTGCACCCGGCACTTTGACAGTGTATATTCATCCAGTCTTCCGTCGTATACTCCCGCATTATTTATGCCCGCCGTGCGAGGCCATCTTGGACAAGATCCTGATTCGTGGGGCTAGAACCCACAACCTGAAGAATATCGACCTGACCCTGCCGCGGGACAAACTGATCGTCATCACCGGCCTGTCCGGCTCCGGCAAATCGTCCCTGGCGTTCGACACGCTGTATGCCGAAGGTCAGCGTCGCTATGTGGAATCGCTGTCGGCCTATGCCCGCCAGTTCCTGTCGATGATGGAAAAGCCCGACGTCGACACCATTGAAGGCCTGTCGCCGGCGATTTCCATCGAGCAGAAGTCGACCTCCCATAACCCGCGGTCCACCGTGGGCACCATTACCGAAATCTACGACTACCTGCGCCTGCTGTATGCGCGGGTCGGTATCCCGCGTTGTCCGGACCACGACATTCCGCTGGAAGCCCAGACCGTCAGTCAGATGGTCGATCTGGTGCTGGCCCAGCCTGAAGGCGCCAAGCTGATGCTGCTGGCACCGGTGATCCGCGAGCGCAAGGGCGAACACCTTTCGGTCTTCGAAGAGCTGCGTGCCCAGGGTTTTGTGCGCGCGCGGATCAACGGCAAACTGTATGAGCTGGACGAGGCGCCGAAGCTCGACAAGCAGAAGAAGCACTCCATTGATGTCGTGGTCGACCGCTTCAAAGTGCGCGCCGACCTGCAGCAGCGCCTGGCGGAATCGTTCGAGACCGCGTTGAAGCTGGCGGACGGCATTGCCCTGGTAGCACCGATGGACGACGAGCCCGGCGAAGAGATCATCTTCTCCGCGCGCTTTGCCTGCCCGATCTGTGGCCATGCCATCAGCGAGCTGGAACCCAAGCTGTTTTCCTTCAACAACCCGGCAGGTGCCTGCCCGACCTGCGATGGCCTGGGGGTAAAGCAGTTCTTCGACATCAAGCGTCTGGTTAACGGTGAGCTGACGTTGGCGGAGGGCGCGATACGTGGCTGGGACAGGCGCAACGTTTATTATTTCCAGATGCTGGGATCGTTGGCCTCCCACTATAAATTCAGCCTCGAAGTGCCGTTCAACCAACTGCCGGCGGATCAGCAGAAGGTGATTCTCAACGGCAGCGGCTCGCAGAACGTCGACTTCAAATACTTGAACGACCGCGGCGATATCGTCAAACGCTCGCACCCGTTCGAAGGCATCGTGCCGAACCTGGAACGGCGTTACCGCGAAACGGAATCGGCCAGCGTGCGCGAAGAGTTGGCGAAATTCCTCAGCACCCAGCCCTGCCCGGATTGCCGGGGGACTCGCCTGCGTCGCGAGGCACGGCATGTGTGGGTGGGTGAGAAAACCTTGCCGGCAGTGACCAACCTGCCGATTGGCGATGCCTGCGAATACTTCGGTGTTCTCAAGCTGACCGGACGTCGCGGGGAAATTGCCGACAAGATCCTCAAGGAAATTCGCGAGCGTCTGCAGTTCCTGGTGAACGTGGGCCTGGACTACCTATCGCTGGATCGCAGTGCCGATACCCTGTCCGGCGGCGAAGCACAGCGTATTCGCCTGGCCAGCCAGATTGGTGCCGGCTTGGTCGGCGTGCTGTACATCCTCGATGAGCCGTCGATCGGCTTGCACCAGCGCGACAATGATCGACTCCTGGGCACGCTCAAACATTTGCGGGATATCGGCAACACCGTGATCGTGGTCGAGCACGATGAAGACGCGATCCGCCTGGCGGACTACGTGGTCGATATCGGCCCGGGCGCTGGCGTGCATGGTGGACACATTGTCGCCGAGGGCACACCCGCCGAGGTGATGGCGCATCCGGATTCGTTGACCGGCAAGTACCTGTCCGGCCGTGTGAAAATTGAAGTGCCGGCCAAGCGTACGCCACGCAACAAGAAGATGGCGTTGCACCTCAAGGGCGCGCGCGGCAACAACCTGCGCAATGTTGACCTGGAGATTCCACTGGGCCTGCTGACGTGCGTGACCGGTGTGTCGGGGTCGGGTAAATCGACACTGATCAACAACACGCTGTTTCCATTGAGTGCAACCGCCCTCAACGGCGCGACCACCCTGGAAGCGGCGGCGCACGATAGCATCAAGGGCCTGGAGCATCTGGACAAGGTGGTCGATATCGACCAGAGCCCGATTGGCCGGACCCCACGTTCCAACCCGGCGACCTACACCGGCTTGTTCACACCGATTCGCGAACTGTTCGCCGGTGTGCCGGAGTCCCGCTCTCGTGGGTACGGGCCTGGCCGGTTCTCGTTCAACGTCAAGGGTGGGCGATGCGAAGCGTGTCAGGGCGATGGCCTGATCAAGGTGGAGATGCACTTCCTGCCGGACATCTACGTGCCGTGCGATGTGTGCAAGAGCAAGCGCTATAACCGCGAAACCCTGGAGATCAAATACAAGGGCAAGAGCATCCACGAGACCCTGGAGATGACGATCGAAGAAGCTCGCGAGTTCTTCGACGCGGTTCCCGCGCTGGCGCGCAAGCTGCAGACGCTGATGGACGTGGGCCTGTCATATATCAAGCTGGGGCAATCGGCGACCACGTTGTCTGGTGGTGAGGCGCAACGGGTGAAGCTATCCCGTGAGCTGTCCAAACGCGATACCGGCAAGACTCTGTATATCCTCGATGAGCCCACCACCGGGCTGCACTTTGCGGATATCCAGCAATTGCTGGACGTGCTGCATCGACTGCGCGACCACGGCAACACAGTGGTGGTCATCGAGCACAACCTGGATGTGATCAAGACGGCCGACTGGCTGGTGGACCTGGGGCCGGAAGGTGGTTCCAAGGGTGGCCAGATCATTGCGGTGGGCACGCCGGAGCAGGTCTCCGAGATGCCGCAATCGCACACCGGTTATTACTTGAAACCATTGCTTGCTCGCGATCGGGCCTGATTCCCCGGCCCACGAAAAAGCCCCTGTCACCTCACGGCGACAGGGGCTTTTTCGTAGCGGGTGGTCAGAACTGCGATTGCAGGTAGTTCTCCAGACCAATCAGCTTGATCAGGCCCAACTGCTTTTCCAGCCAGTAGGTGTGATCTTCTTCGGTGTCATTCAACTGTACCCGCAGAATTTCCCGGGTGACATAGTCATTGTGCTGCTCGCAGAGCTCGATGCCCTTGCAGAGTGCGGCACGCACCTTGTACTCAAGGCGAAGATCAGCAGCGAGCATGTCAGGCACCGTGGTGCCCACATCCAGATCGTCGGGACGCATACGCGGCGTGCCTTCGAGCATCAGGATGCGACGCATCAGAGCATCGGCATGCTGCGCCTCTTCTTCCATTTCGTGGTTGATACGCTCGTAGAGCTCGGTAAAGCCCCAGTCTTCGTACATACGCGAATGGATGAAATATTGGTCACGAGCTGCCAGTTCGCCCGTCAGCAACGTGTTGAGGTAATCGATTACGTCGGGGTGACCTTGCATCGCCCTACATCTCCCTGCTTGAAAGTCTGTAGTTTGAACCATGCTGACTCTGAGGTCACGGGACTAACGGCAGAAAAGTGAACATTTCCGGAGAAAAGTAGCTGAAATAACGCAAAAACCGCCCAAATGAGGGCGGTTCTGCTTATCGTTTAGAGTCAGTTAAGCGATACACCCAGTGCCTTTGCGATTGCTTCTCCGTACGCAGGATCGGCCTTGTAGAAGTGCGCCAACTGGCGCTGGACCACATCGCTGGAAACCCCACCCATCGCACCGGCGATGTTATTGGTGAGCAGGGCTTTCTGCTCATCGTTCATCAGGCGGAACAGCGCACCGGCGTGGCTGTAGTAATCAGTGTCTTCGCGGTGATCATAACGATCAGCGGCGCCGCTCAGGGCCAGGGCAGGCTCGGCGTACTGTGGAGCTTGCTTCGGTGCATCGGCGTAGCTGTTTGGCTCGTAGTTGGGCGTTGCACCACCGTTGCTGCCAAATGCCATGGAACCGTCGCGCTGGTAGCTGTTCACTGGGCTAAGCGGGGCATTCACCGGCAGTTGCTGGTGGTTGGTGCCAACACGGTAGCGGTGGGCATCGGCGTAGGCAAAGACGCGACCTTGCAGCATGCGGTCAGGCGACAGACCCACGCCAGGAACCATATTGCTCGGGCCAAATGCAGCTTGTTCCACTTCAGCGAAGTAGTTTTGCGGGTTGCGGTTGAGCTCCAACTCGCCGACTTCGATCAACGGGAATTCCTTCTGCGACCAGGTTTTGGTCACGTCAAAGGGGTTCTCGTAGTGAGCATTGGCCTGGGCTTCAGTCATGATTTGGATACAGACGCGCCATTTTGGGAAATCACCACGCTCGATCGCCCCGAACAGGTCGCGCTGGGCGTAATCAGGATCGGTACCCGCAAGACGTGCAGCCTCAGCCGGCGCAAGGTTCTTGATGCCCTGCTTGGTCTTGTAGTGCCACTTTACCCAGTGACGCTCGCCCTTGGCATTGATCAGGCTGTAAGTGTGGCTACCGAAGCCGTGCATGTGACGATAACCGTCTGGAATGCCACGATCCGAAAACAGAATGGTGACCTGGTGCAGCGCCTCTGGGGAGTGCGACCAGAAGTCCCACATCATCTGCGCGCTTTTCAGATTGCTTTGCGGCAAACGCTTTTGGGTGTGGATGAAATCAGGAAACTTCAACGGGTCGCGGATGAAGAACACCGGTGTGTTGTTACCCACGATGTCCCAGTTACCCTCTTCGGTGTAGAACTTCAAAGCGAAGCCACGTGGGTCGCGCTCGGTATCCGCCGAACCGCGCTCACCGCCCACCGTGGAGAACCGCAGGAAGGTCGGCGTTTGTTTGCCAACGGCGCCAAACAGCTTGGCGCTGGTGTACTGGGTAATGTCTTGGGTGACGGTGAATGTACCGTAGGCACCCGAGCCTTTGGCGTGTACCCGACGCTCCGGGATATTTTCACGGTTGAAGTGGGCCAGCTTCTCGATCAGGTGAAAATCGTCGAGCAACAAGGGACCGCGCGGACCGGCGGAACGGGAATTCTGGTTATCCGCAACGGGCGCGCCGCTGGCGGTAGTAAGGATTTTATTTTGACTCATGCTCAATTTTCCTCAGGTCGGGCTTGGATCTGCCGGCTAATCGGCTTGGAGGGGAGTATTGACCATTAACATGACGCCTACAAATTCATTAAATTGCAGGCTTCAATAGAAAATAACTACCAACAATCCCAGTTCCTATAGTGCTGATGCCTATCTGAGGAAGCTTGTACAAATCGCGCTTTTGTTACGCGCACAAAAAACCGGGCGCTAGGCCCGGTTCTTCGTTGCAGCTTGTCGTCTTACTCGGCGCTTACAGCTTCGCCGGCAGTAGCACGATCAACCAACTCGACGTACGCCATAGGCGCGTTGTCGCCAGCGCGGAAACCGCACTTGAGGATGCGCAGGTAGCCACCCTCACGGGTAGCGTAACGCTTGCCCAGGTCGTTGAAGAGCTTACCAACGATAGCTTTCGAACGAGTACGGTCGAAAGCCAGACGGCGGTTAGCCAGGCTGTCTGTCTTGGCCAAAGTGATCAGCGGCTCAGCAACGCGACGCAGTTCTTTAGCTTTCGGCAGTGTAGTTTTGATCAGCTCGTGCTCGAACAGCGACACCGCCATGTTTTGGAACATGGCCTTGCGGTGCGAGCTGGTACGGCTCAGGTGACGACCACTTTTACGATGACGCATGGTTCATTCCTTACCAAACTCACGTTCGGTGATTACGACGATCAGGCAGTCGCCTTGTCGTCCTTCTTAAGACTTGCAGGCGGCCAGTTGTCGAGGCGCATGCCGAGGGACAGACCGCGGGAGGCCAGAACGTCCTTGATTTCAGTCAAGGATTTCTTGCCCAGGTTCGGAGTCTTCAACAGTTCTACTTCGGTACGCTGAATCAGGTCGCCGATGTAGTAAATGTTTTCCGCCTTAAGGCAGTTAGCCGAACGTACAGTCAGTTCCAGATCGTCAACCGGGCGAAGCAGGATCGGATCGATCTCGTCTTCCTGCTCGATTACCACTGGTTCGCTGTCACCTTTGAGGTCGACGAACGCAGCCAACTGCTGTTGCAGAATGGTTGCAGCGCGGCGGATAGCCTCTTCAGGATCCAGAGTACCGTTGGTTTCCAGATCAATAACCAGCTTGTCCAGGTTAGTACGCTGTTCGACACGGGCGTTTTCCACCACGTATGCGATACGGCGAACCGGGCTGAACGAAGAGTCAAGCTGCAAGCGACCAATGCTGCGGCTTTCGTCTTCATCGCTCTGACGCGAGTCGGCCGGTTCATAACCACGACCACGAGCTACGGTGAGCTTCATGTTCAGGGCGCCGTTAGACGCCAGGTTAGCGATTACGTGATCGGGGTTAACGATCTCGACATCATGATCCAGCTGAATATCGGCAGCGGTAACCACCCCCGAACCCTTCTTCGACAAGGTCAGCGTAACTTCGTCACGGCCGTGCAGCTTGATAGCCAGACCTTTAAGGTTCAACAGGATTTCAATTACGTCTTCCTGTACACCTTCGATGGCGCTGTACTCGTGGAGCACACCGTCAATCTCGGCCTCGACTACTGCACAGCCGGGCATTGAGGACAACAGGATGCGGCGCAGCGCGTTGCCCAGGGTGTGGCCAAAACCACGCTCGAGAGGCTCGAGAGTGATCTTGGCGCGGGTTGGACTGACAACCTGCACATCAATGTGGCGGGGTGTCAGGAACTCATTTACCGAAATCTGCATGGATGCACCTATTTTCTAGCCCTTACTTGGAGTAGAGCTCGACAATCAGGCTTTCGTTGATGTCGGCGGACAGATCACTGCGAGCTGGAACGTTCTTGAAAACGCCCGACTTCTTCTCAGTGTCTACTTCTACCCATTCTACGCGGCCACGTTGGGCACACAGATCGAGAGCTTGGACAATGCGAAGTTGGTTTTTAGCTTTCTCGCGAACTGCGACCACGTCACCAGCACGAACCTGGTAGGAAGGAACGTTTACGGTCTGACCGTTAACGCTGATCGACTTGTGCGATACCAGCTGACGGGATTCGGCACGAGTCGAACCGAAGCCCATACGGTATACAACGTTGTCCAGACGGCATTCGAGCAGTTGCAGCAGGTTTTCACCGGTTGCACCTTTCTTGCCAGCAGCTTCTTTGTAGTAGCCGCTGAACTGACGCTCGAGAACGCCGTAGATACGACGGACCTTCTGCTTTTCACGCAGTTGGGTGCCGTAATCGGACTGGCGACCGCGGCGTTGGCCGTGGATACCAGGTGCTGCTTCAATGTTGCACTTCGATTCGATCGCGCGCACGCCGCTCTTCAGAAAGAGATCGGTGCCTTCGCGACGAGCGAGTTTGCATTTTGGACCAATGTAACGAGCCATTCTTTACAATCTCCTGGATTACACGCGGCGCTTCTTCGGCGGACGGCACCCGTTGTGCGGGATTGGCGTCACGTCGGTGATGCTGGCGATCTTATAGCCACAGCCGTTCAAAGCACGGACAGCAGACTCACGACCTGGACCTGGACCTTTGACGTTAACGTCGAGGTTTTTCAGGCCGTATTCCAGCGCAGCTTGACCAGCACGTTCAGCAGCTACTTGAGCAGCAAACGGGGTGGACTTGCGGGAACCGCGGAAACCCGAACCACCGGAGGTAGCCCAAGAAAGCGCGTTACCTTGACGGTCGGTGATGGTCACGATTGTGTTGTTAAAAGACGCATGGATGTGGGCGATGCCATCAACCACTGTCTTTTTAACTTTTTTACGAGGACGAGCAGCAGGTTTTGCCATGATAATTTTCCTGTCGATTCGCGTGGGCGATTACTTGCGGATCGGCTTACGCGGACCTTTACGGGTACGCGCGTTAGTCTTGGTACGCTGACCGCGCACTGGAAGACCACGACGATGACGCAGACCACGGTAGCAACCGAGGTCCATCAAACGCTTGATTTTCATGTTGATTTCGCGACGCAGGTCACCTTCAGTGGTGAACTTCGCCACTTCGCCACGCAACAGCTCAATCTGCTCGTCGCTCAGATCTTTAATCTTTGCGGCTGGGTTTACCCCAGTATCTGCGCAAATTTTCTGCGCAGTAGTGCGACCAACACCATAGATGTAGGTCAGCGAGATAACAGTGTGCTTGTTATCTGGAATGTTAACGCCTGCAATACGGGCCATTCAGTGGGACTCCAATTGACAGCTACCTACGCCCCGGAAGCCAAGAAATAGGGCGCGAGATAATATCGCTGTAATAACAAATAATCAACCCGGCAGCGCACTAGCTGCCGGGCTTCAAGCGGATCACACTCAGCCTTGGCGCTGTTTGTGACGCGGTTCCGCGCTGCAAATTACTCGAACAACACCTTCGCGGCGAATAATCTTGCAGTTACGGCACAGCTTTTTCACCGATGCACGAACTTTCATCACCAACTCCTCGAACCTTATGGGGTACTCAGCGCAACATGCCGCTGCCGTAGCCCTTCAGGTTGGCTTTCTTCATCAGGGATTCGTACTGGTGCGAAACGAGGTGCGATTGTACTTGGGACATGAAGTCCATCACAACCACGACCACGATCAGCAACGAGGTCCCGCCAAGGTAGAACGGAACGTTTGCTGCAACCACCAGGAACTGGGGAAGCAAGCACACGGCCGTCATATATAGAGCACCGAACAGGGTCAAACGGGTCAGAACGCCATCAATGTAGCGTGCAGACTGCTCACCTGGACGGATACCCGGAATAAAGGCACCGGACTTCTTCAGGTTTTCCGCTACGTCTTTCGGATTGAACATCAACGCCGTATAGAAGAAGCAGAAGAAAATAATCCCTGCACTAAACAGCAGAATATTCAACGGCTGACCAGGAGCGATCGACTGAGAGAGGTCCTGCAGCCAGCCCATATTTTCAGACTGACCAAACCAGGTACCCAACGAAGCCGGAAACAGCAAAATGCTGCTCGCGAAAATTGCCGGAATCACACCGGCCATATTCACTTTCAGCGGCAAGTGGCTGGTCTGCGCAGCAAAAACCTTACGGCCCTGCTGACGCTTGGCGTAGTGAACAGCAATACGACGCTGGCCACGCTCAATGAACACCACAAAACCGATAATCGCTACTGCCAGCAAACCGATGGCAACCAGGGCGAAGATATTGATATCACCCTGACGTGCAGACTCGAAAGACTGCCCGATTGCTCTCGGAAGACCGGCGACGATACCTGCGAAAATCAACATCGAGATACCGTTACCAACACCACGCTCAGTAATCTGCTCACCCAGCCACATCATGAACATCGCACCAGCCACAAACGTGGATACCGCGACGAAATGGAAGCCAAAGTCACCAGTGAACGCAACACCCTGCCCGGCCAGACCAACGGACATGCCGATAGCCTGAACAAGGGCGAGGATGACAGTGCCGTAGCGGGTGTACTGGCTAATCTTGCGACGGCCAGCCTCACCTTCCTTCTTCAACTGCTCCAGCTGCGGGCTGACGGCGGTCATCAATTGCATGATGATCGATGCCGAGATGTACGGCATGATCCCCAGTGCAAAGATACTCATCCGTTCCAGCGCGCCGCCGGAAAACATGTTGAACAAGCTAAGAATGGTCCCCTCATTCTGTCGAAACAGGTCTGCGAGTCGGTCCGGGTTGATACCTGGAACCGGGATGTGTGCGCCTATTCGGTAGACGATAATCGCCAGGAACAGAAAACGCAGACGAGCCCAAAGTTCAGACATACCGCCTTTGCCGAGCGCTGAGAGAGCACCTTGCTTAGCCATTTATTCCTCGAACTTGCCGCCAGCTGCTTCGATAGCCGAACGCGCACCTTTGGTGGCGCCGATTCCCTTGCCGATAGTGACAGCGCGAGTCACTTCACCGGACAGCATGATTTTCACACGCTGTACGTTGACGTTGATCACGTTGGCATCTTTCAGGGTCTGCACAGTAACGATGTCGCCTTCCACTTTAGCCAGCTCGGACAGACGCACTTCTGCGCGGTCCATGGCTTTCAGGGATACGAAACCGAACTTAGGCAGGCGACGATGCAGCGGCTGTTGACCGCCTTCAAAGCCTGGAGCAATGGTGCCACCGGAGCGGGAGGTTTGACCCTTGTGGCCACGGCCACCGGTCTTACCCAAACCACTACCGATACCACGGCCCGGACGATGCTTTTCGCGACGGGAACCCGGCGCTGGACTCAGATCATTGAGTTTCATCGATTAACCCTCTACACGCAGCATGTAGTAAGCCTTGTTGATCATCCCGCGATTCTCGGGAGTATCCTGGACTTCTACAGTGTGACCGATGCGACGCAGACCCAAACCTTTAACGCACAATTTGTGGTTAGGGATGCGGCCGGTCATGCTTTTGATCAGCGTTACTTTAACGGTAGCCATGATCAGAAGATCTCCTTGACAGTCAGACCACGCTTGGCAGCGATGGACTCAGGAGATTGCATAGCCTTCAGACCCTTGAAAGTGGCGTGAACCACGTTTACCGGGTTAGTCGAGCCGTAGCACTTGGCCAGAACGTTCTGAACGCCAGCAACTTCGAGGACAGCACGCATAGCGCCGCCAGCGATGATACCGGTACCTTCAGAAGCAGGCTGCATGTACACCTTCGAAGCGCCGTGAGCGGACTTCATTGCGTACTGCAGAGTGGTGCCGTTCAGATCAACTTGGATCATGTTGCGACGAGCAGCTTCCATTGCCTTCTGGATCGCGGCAGGCACTTCACGTGACTTGCCACGGCCGAAGCCAACACGCCCTTTACCATCACCTACCACGGTCAACGCGGTGAAAGTGAAGATACGGCCGCCTTTAACGGTTTTGGCTACGCGGTTAACTTGAACCAGCTTCTCAATGTAGCCTTCGTCGCGCTTTTGGTCGTTATTTGACATAACTTAGAACTCCAGCCCAGCTTCACGAGCAGCATCAGCCAGCGCTTTAACGCGGCCGTGGTACTTGAAGCCAGAGCGGTCGAAAGCCACTTGCGAGACGCCAGCGGCCTTAGCACGCGTAGCGACCAGCTGGCCAACCTTAGTGGCCGCGTCGATGTTGCCGGTGGCACCATCACGCAGTTCTTTATCCAAAGTCGAGGCGCTTGCCAGGACCTGGTTGCCGTCGGCCGAGATGACCTGGGCGTAGATGTGCTGCGACGAGCGATACACGCAGAGACGCACGACTTCGAGTTCGTGCATTTTCAGGCGTGCTTTGCGAGCGCGACGCAGTCGAGTAACTTTTTTGTCGGTCATTTGCTATGCCCTACTTCTTCTTGGCTTCTTTACGACGGACGACTTCGTCCGCGTAGCGCACACCTTTGCCTTTGTACGGCTCTGGTGGACGGAAGTCGCGGATCTCAGCGGCCACCTGACCTACCAGCTGCTTATCGATGCCCTTGATCAGGATATCGGTTTGGCTAGGGGTCTCAGCGGTGATGCCTTCCGGCAGTTCGTAATCCACTGGGTGCGAGAAGCCAAGGGCAAGGTTCAGAACCGTGCCTTTTGCTTGCGCTTTGTAACCAACACCGACCAGCTGGAGCTTACGCTCGAAGCCTTGGCTTACGCCTTGGACCATGTTGTTTACCAACGCACGCGTGGTACCGGCCATTGCGCGAGTTTGTTGATCGCCATTGCGAGCAGCGAAACGCAGCTCACCAGCTTCTTCAACGATCTCAACGGACGAATGGATGTTCAGTTCAAGAGTGCCCTTGGCACCCTTCACCGAAAGCTGTTGGCCTGCGAATTTGACTTCGACACCGGCTGGCAGCTTAACGGGGTTCTTAGCGACGCGAGACATGCTTATCCCCCCTTAGAACACAGTGCAAAGAACTTCGCCGCCGACACCGGCAGCGCGCGCAGCACGATCCGTCATCACACCTTTGTTGGTGGAGACGATAGACACGCCCAGACCGCCACGAACTTTCGGCAGATCTTCAGCGGACTTGTACTGACGCAGGCCTGGACGGCTAACGCGCTTCACTTCCTCGATGACCGAACGGCCTTCGAAGTACTTCAGCTCGATGGACAGCAGTGGCTTGATTTCGCTGCTGATCTGATAACCCGCAATGTAGCCTTCGTCTTTCAGGACTTTGGCAACAGCTACCTTCAACTTGGAAGATGGCATGCTTACGACGGACTTTTCAGCCATCTGGGCATTACGGATACGAGTTAGCATGTCCGCTAACGGGTCCTGCATACTCATGGGCTAGACGCTCCTAATACAAAAAAATTAGCCTTGCGGCTACATATGTCGCTGAGAATCTCCGAGCATAAAAAACACGGGCTCAGGCGAGCCGCGTATTTTAGACACACTCCGGAAATGAAACAAGCCCCAAAAGGGGCTTGTTCCAGATTCAAGGTCACCGGCGGTCAGTATCTTGCGATTCAGACCGCCTGGACGCTGAAAGTACTTACCAGCTGGCTTTAACCAGACCTGGTACGTCACCACGCATTGCCGCTTCACGCAATTTGTTACGGCCAAGGCCGAACTTGCGGTAAACGCCGTGTGGACGACCGGTCAGGCGGCAGCGGTTACGCATGCGCGAAGCGCTTGCGTCACGTGGCTGCTTCTGCAGAGCAACTGTCGCTTCCCAACGCGCTTCTGGACTTGCGTTCAGATCAACGATGATTGCTTTCAGTGCTGCACGCTTCTTGGCGTACTTGGCAACCGTGAGCTGACGTTTCAGCTCGCGGTTTTTCATGCTCATCTTGGCCATGGTCCTACTCCAATCAGTTGCGGAACGGGAATTTGAAAGCACGCAACAGGGCGCGACCTTCATCATCGTTCTTGGCAGTGGTGGTCAGGGTGATGTCCAGACCGCGGAGAGCATCGATCTTGTCGTAGTCGATTTCCGGGAAGATGATCTGCTCTTTCACGCCCATGCTGTAGTTACCACGACCATCGAAGGACTTGGCATTCAGGCCGCGGAAGTCGCGGACCCGAGGCAGGGAGATCGACAGCAGACGATCCAGGAATTCGTACATACGCTCACGGCGCAGAGTCACTTTGACGCCGATCGGCCAACCTTCACGGACTTTAAAGCCAGCGATGGATTTCCGAGCGTAAGTCACAACGACTTTTTGACCGGTGATCTTTTCCAGGTCAGCAACAGCGTGCTCGATGACTTTTTTGTCGCCGACCGCTTCGCCCAGACCCATGTTCAGGGTGATTTTGGTAACGCGTGGAACTTCCATCACGTTCGAAAGCTTAAGTTCTTCCTTAAGCTTCGGTGCGATTTCTTTCCAGTAAATCTCTTTTAGTCGTGCCATGGTCTTCTACCTAGCAGTGTTCAAGCATCAACCGCTTTTTGGGTCGACTTGAAGACACGAATTTTCTTGCCATCTTCTACTTTGAAACCAACGCGGTCAGCCTTGTTGGTTTCGCCGTTGAAAATGGCGACGTTAGAAGCATCCAGCGGAGCTTCTTTTTCGACGATACCGCCTTGTACGCCCGACATCGGGTTAGGCTTGGTATGACGCTTAACCAGGTTCAGACCACCAATAACCAGACGGTTATTAGCGAGAACCTTAAGCACCTTACCGCGCTTACCTTTGTCTTTGCCGGCGATCACGATGATCTCGTCGTCACGACGAATCTTTTGCATGTCGGATCTCCTTACAGCACTTCTGGGGCGAGCGAGACGATCTTCATGAACTTCTCAGTACGAAGTTCACGGGTCACTGGCCCAAAGATACGGGTGCCGATCGGCTCTTGCTTGTTGTTCAGAAGAACAGCAGCGTTGCCATCAAAGCGGATAATGGAGCCATCTGCACGGCGTACGCCGTGACGAGTGCGGACTACAACAGCAGTCATCACTTGGCCTTTTTTCACTTTACCGCGAGGAATTGCTTCCTTGACGGTAACTTTGATGATGTCACCGATACCAGCGTAACGACGATGGGAGCCACCCAGCACCTTGATGCACATAACGCGGCGAGCGCCGCTGTTATCGGCCACATCGAGCATGGATTGAGTCTGAATCATATAATTTCTCCGACCCCTAGTCCTTAGACTTCCACAGCGCGTTCGAGAACATCAACCAGTGCCCAAGACTTGGTCTTGGCCAGCGGACGAGTTTCACGAATAGTGACTTTGTCGCCGATGTGGCACTGATTGGTTTCGTCGTGCGCGTGCAGCTTAGTCGAACGCTTAACGTATTTACCGTAGATCGGGTGCTTAACGCGACGCTCGATCAGAACGGTGATGGTTTTGTCCATCTTGTCGCTGACAACACGGCCAGTCAGCGTACGGACAGTCTTTTCGGCTTCAGCCATGATCACTTACCTGCCTGCTGGTTGAGCACAGTCTTCACGCGAGCGATGTCACGCTTAACTTGCGAGAGCAGATGAGACTGCCCCAACTGGCCAGTTGCTTTCTGCATACGCAGATTGAACTGGTCGCGCAGCAGGCCGAGCAGTTGCTCGTTCAGCTGCTGTGCGGATTTTTCACGAAGTTCATTCGCTTTCATCACATCACCGTCCGTTTAACAAAGGAGGTGGCGAGCGGCAGCTTTGCAGCAGCCAGGGCGAAAGCCTCACGCGCCAGCTCTTCAGAAACGCCCTCGATTTCATACAGGACTTTGCCTGGCTGAATCTGGGCTACCCAGTATTCCACGTTACCCTTACCTTTACCCATCCGAACCTCGAGAGGTTTTTTGGAGATCGGCTTGTCCGGGAATACACGGATCCAGATCTTGCCGCCACGTTTTACGTGACGGGTCAGAGCACGACGCGCTGACTCGATCTGACGAGCGGTGAGACGACCACGAGCTACAGACTTCAGCGCGAACTCGCCGAAGCTGACTTTGCTACCGCGCTGAGCCAGACCACGGTTGTGGCCTGTCATCTGCTTGCGGAACTTCGTACGCTTAGGTTGCAACATTTGGCGTACCCCTTACTTAGCAGCTTTTTTACGAGGCGCTGGTGCTTGTGGTTTCAGTTCTTCTTGGCGACCACCAATTACTTCGCCTTTGAAGATCCAAACCTTTACACCGATCACACCGTAAGTGGTGTGAGCTTCGTAGTTGGCATAGTCGATGTCGGCACGCAGGGTGTGCAATGGCACACGACCTTCGCGATACCATTCAGTACGTGCGATTTCAGCACCGCCGAGACGACCGCTCACTTGGATTTTGATGCCTTTGGCACCAATGCGCATGGCGTTCTGTACGGCGCGCTTCATAGCGCGACGGAACATTACGCGACGCTCCAGCTGCTGAGCTACGCTCTGCGCAACCAGCATACCGTCGAGCTCCGGCTTGCGGATCTCTTCGATATTGATGTGCACAGGCACACCCATTTGCTTGGTCAGGTCCTGACGCAGTTTCTCAACATCTTCACCTTTCTTCCCGATAACGATACCTGGACGAGCGGTGTGGATGGTGATACGTGCAGTTTGCGCCGGACGATGGATATCGATACGGCTTACGGACGCGCTTTTTAGTTTGTCTTGGAGATACTCACGCACCTTCAGATCAGCGAACAAGTAGTCCGCATAAGTCCGACCGTCTGCGTACCAGACGGAGGTGTGCTCCTTGACGATTCCCAGGCGAATGCCAATGGGATGTACTTTCTGACCCATCTCTTCGACTCCGTTACTTGTCAGCAACCTTGACAGTGATATGGCAAGACCGCTTGACGATGCGATCAGCACGGCCTTTGGCACGCGGCATGATGCGCTTCAGCGAACGCCCTTCGTTGACGAAAACGGTGCTGACCTTCAGGTCATCAACGTCTGCGCCTTCGTTATGCTCGGCGTTGGCTACGGCCGACTCCAGCACTTTCTTCATGATCTCGGCGGCTTTCTTACTGCTGAAAGCCAACAGGTTGAGCGCTTCGCCCACCTTCTTCCCGCGGATCTGGTCGGCGACCAAGCGGGCTTTCTGGGCGGAGATTCGAGCGCCCGACAACTTAGCGGCTACTTCCATTTCCTAACCCCTTAACGCTTGGCTTTCTTGTCTGCCACGTGCCCACGATAAGTGCGGGTACCGGCAAACTCGCCCAGTTTGTGGCCGACCATGTCTTCGTTAACGAGAACTGGGACGTGTTGACGACCGTTGTGTACTGCGATGGTCAGACCGACCATTTGTGGCAGGATCATCGAACGACGCGACCAGGTCTTAACTGGTTTGCGATCGTTCTTTTCCGCCGCCACTTCGATCTTCTTCAGTAGGTGAAGATCAATAAAAGGACCTTTTTTCAGAGAACGTGGCACTGTCGTATCCCTCTATTTACTTGCGACGACGGACGATCATTTTGTCGGTACGCTTATTACCACGAGTCTTCGCGCCCTTAGTCGGGAAGCCCCATGGCGATACCGGATGACGACCACCAGAGGTACGACCTTCACCACCACCGTGTGGGTGGTCAACCGGGTTCATGGCAACACCACGAACGGTTGGGCGAACGCCACGCCAGCGTTTGGCACCAGCTTTACCCAGCGAACGCAGGCTGTGCTCGGAGTTCGAGACTTCGCCCAGGGTCGCGCGGCACTCAGCCAGCACTTTACGCATCTCACCAGAACGCAGACGCAGGGTCACGTAGACACCTTCACGAGCGATCAGCTGAGCCGAAGCACCAGCGGAACGAGCGATCTGTGCGCCTTTACCTGGCTTCAATTCGATGCCGTGTACGGTGCTACCAACTGGAATGTTACGCAGTTGCAGAGCGTTGCCCGGCTTGATCGGTGCCAAAGCACCTGCGATCAGCTGGTCGCCAGCACTCACGCCTTTAGGGGCGATGATGTAGCGACGCTCGCCATCTGCGTACAGCAGCAGAGCGATGTGAGCAGTACGGTTTGGATCGTATTCAATACGCTCGACAGTGGCAGAAATGCCATCTTTGTCGTTGCGACGGAAGTCGACCAGACGATAATGCTGCTTATGGCCACCACCGATGTGACGAGTGGTAATGCGACCATTGTTGTTACGACCACCAGTCTTCGATTTCTTCTCGAGCAGCGGTGCGTGAGGAGCGCCTTTATGCAGCTCCTGGTTGACCACCTTGACCACAAAACGGCGGCCAGGGGAAGTCGGTTTGCATTTAACGATTGCCATGATGCACCCCTTCCTTACTCAGCACTGCTGCTGAAATCGAGATCTTGGCCTGGCTGAAGGGAGATAACTGCCTTCTTCCAGTCATTACGCTTGCCCAGACCGCGAGCAGTGCGCTTGCTCTTACCCAGAACATTCAGGGTAGTAACACGCTCTACTTTCACGCTGAACAGGCTTTCGACGGCCTTCTTGATTTCCAGCTTGGTTGCGTCAGTTGCAACCTTGAAAACGAACTGGCCTTTCTTGTCAGCCAGAACCGTAGCCTTTTCGGAAACGTGCGGGCCAAGCAGAACTTTAAATACGCGTTCCTGGTTCATCCCAGCAGCTCCTCGAATTTCTTCACGGCCGACACGGTGATCAACACCTTGTCGTATGCGATCAGACTAACTGGATCGGAACCTTGCACGTCACGTACATCAACGTGTGGCAGGTTGCGAGCAGCCAGGTACAGGTTCTGATCAACAGCTTCAGACACGATCAAAACGTCGGTCAGGCTCATGTTGTTCAGTTTGCCCAGCAGATCTTTGGTTTTTGGACTTTCAACAGCGAAGTCCTGAACCACGACCAGACGATCAGTACGCACGAGTTCAGCAAGGATGGAGCGCAGAGCTGCGCGGTACATCTTCTTGTTGAGCTTCTGAGAGTGATCCTGTGGACGAGCTGCGAAAGTGGTACCACCGCCACGCCAGATTGGGCTACGGATAGTACCGGCACGAGCACGGCCAGTACCTTTCTGACGCCAAGGGCGCTTACCGCCACCACGTACGTCGGAACGGGTCTTTTGCTGCTTGCTACCTTGACGGCCGCCAGCCATATAGGCCACGACTGCTTGGTGAACCAGCGTCTCGTTGAATTCGCCGCCAAATGTCAGTTCGGAAACTTCGATCGCTTGAGCGTCATTTACATTTAATTGCATGTCAGCTTCCCCTTAACCGCGAGCCTTGGCCGCTGGACGTACAACCAGGTTGCCGCCAGTAGCGCCAGGAACAGCACCCTTGACCAACAACAGATTGCGTTCAGCGTCGACGCGCACTACTTCGAGGGACTGCACGGTCACGCGCTCAGCGCCCATATGACCGGACATTTTTTTGCCCTTGAATACACGACCAGGAGTCTGGCACTGGCCAATAGAGCCCGGGACGCGGTGGGAAACGGAGTTACCGTGAGTGTTGTCTTGACCACGGAAATTCCAACGCTTGATCGTACCCTGGAAGCCTTTACCTTTGGACTGACCGGTTACATCAACCAGTTGACCAGCAGCAAAGATTTCAGCGTTGATCAGATCGCCAGCCTTGTAGTCGCCGTCTTCAAGACGGAACTCCATGACGGTGCGACCAGCTGCAACGTTTGCTTTAGCGAAGTGACCTGCTTGAGCAGCAGTCACGCGCGAAGCACGACGCTCGCCGACAGTGACTTGCACTGCACGATAGCCATCGGTTTCTTCAGTTTTGAACTGGGTGACGCGATTCGGCTCGATCTCAATGACCGTGACCGGAATGGAGACACCTTCTTCGGTGAAAATACGGGTCATACCGCATTTACGACCGACTACACCAATAGTCATGTTGTAAACCTCATGAGTGTACGGGGCTTTCACCCGCTATGGCCGCCCATTTCAGAGCGTTACACGACTAAGACCCAAGTCTTAGCCGAGGCTGATCTGTACTTCCACACCGGCCGCCAGATCGAGCTTCATAAGTGCGTCAACGGTTTTATCCGTTGGCTGGACGATGTCCAAAACGCGCTTATGAGTACGGATCTCGTACTGGTCACGCGCGTCTTTGTTGACGTGCGGGGAGACCAGAACGGTGAACCGCTCTTTACGGGTAGGCAGTGGAATTGGACCACGCACTTGTGCACCAGTACGTTTCGCGGTTTCCACGATTTCCTGGGTGGATTGGTCGATCAGGCGATGGTCAAAAGCCTTCAACCTGATACGGATTTGCTGATTTTGCATTGGATTTCAGACTCCGGCTGCTATTCCCAGCGAGCGCAATACGCCCGTTAAAAGGAGGCGCAATTCTATAGACGCCCCAGATAGGTGTCAACCCAATAAAAAAGCCCCCGCTGAGCGGGGGCTTTTCAAAGCATCGAAGCTATCTCAAAAGAGACGCTTACTCGATGATTTTAGCTACAACACCAGCACCAACGGTACGGCCGCCTTCACGGATAGCGAAACGCAGACCATCTTCCATAGCGATGGTTTTGATCAGGGTGACAACCATTTTGATGTTGTCGCCTGGCATTACCATTTCTACGCCTTCCGGCAGTTCGCAGTTACCAGTTACGTCGGTAGTACGGAAGTAGAACTGTGGACGGTAGCCTTTGAAGAACGGAGTGTGACGACCGCCTTCTTCTTTGCTCAGCACGTACACTTCAGCTTCGAACTTGGTGTGCGGCTTAACCGAACCTGGCTTAACCAGAACCTGGCCACGCTCAACGTCGTCACGCTTGGTACCACGCAGCAGAACGCCGCAGTTCTCGCCAGCACGACCTTCGTCGAGCAGCTTACGGAACATTTCAACACCGGTGCAGGTGGTGACGGTAGTGTCACGCAGACCAACGATTTCCAGTGGATCTTGAACCTTGACGATACCGCGCTCGATACGACCAGTTACAACAGTACCGCGACCGGAGATCGAGAATACGTCTTCGATTGGCATCAGGAATGGCTTGTCGATAACACGGACTGGATCTGGGATGTAGCTGTCCAGAGTCTCAACCAGTTTACGAACGGACGTGGTGCCCATTTCGTTATCGTCTTTGCCTTCCAGAGCCATACGAGCAGAACCGATGATGATCGGAGTGTCGTCACCTGGGAAGTCGTAAGTGCTCAGCAGATCGCGCACTTCCATCTCAACCAGTTCCAGCAGCTCAGCGTCGTCTACCAGGTCAGCCTTGTTCAGGTAAACAACGATGTACGGTACACCTACCTGACGGGACAGCAGGATGTGTTCACGGGTTTGTGGCATCGGACCATCAGCGGCCGAGCAAACCAGGATCGCGCCGTCCATCTGGGCAGCACCGGTGATCATGTTCTTCACATAGTCAGCGTGACCTGGGCAGTCAACGTGAGCGTAGTGACGGATCAGCGAGTTGTATTCAACGTGCGCAGTGTTGATGGTGATACCACGAGCTTTCTCTTCTGGTGCGCTGTCGATTTTATCGAAATCAACGATTGCGGAACCGAATACTTCGGAGCAAACGCGAGTCAGAGCAGCAGTCAGAGTGGTTTTACCGTGGTCAACGTGACCGATGGTGCCAACGTTGACGTGCGGTAGGGAACGATCAAATTTTTCTTTAGCCACGACAATTAACTCCTTGCCTAAAGGACTGAATCAGCCTTGTTTTTTGGATACAGTTTCAGCGATGTGCGCCGGAGCTGTGTTGTATTTTTTGAATTCCATAGAGTAGCTTGCGCGACCCTGGGACATGGAGCGAACGTCGGTCGCGTAACCGAACATCTCACCCAACGGAACCTCGGCGCGAATCACTTTGCCGGAAACCGTGTCTTCCATACCCAAGATCATGCCGCGACGACGGTTAAGGTCGCCCATGACATCACCCATATAGTCTTCAGGTGTAACAACTTCTACCGCCATGATTGGCTCAAGCAACTCACCACCGCCCTTCTGGGCCAGTTGCTTGGTTGCCATGGAAGCAGCCACCTTAAACGCCATCTCGTTGGAGTCGACGTCGTGGTAAGAACCGTCAAAAACGGTTGCTTTCAGGCCGATCAGCGGATAGCCGGCAACAACACCGTTCTTCATCTGCTCTTCGATACCCTTCTGGATAGCAGGGATGTATTCCTTAGGAACAACACCACCTACTACTTCGTTCACGAATTGCAGACCTTCTTGACCTTCGTCAGCAGGAGCAAAACGGATCCAGCAGTGACCGAACTGACCACGACCGCCGGATTGACGAACGAACTTGCCTTCGATTTCACAGTTCTTCGTGATGCGCTCACGATAGGAAACCTGAGGCTTACCGATGTTGGCTTCGACGTTGAACTCACGGCGCATCCGGTCAACCAGGATGTCCAGGTGAAGCTCGCCCATGCCCGAGATGATCGTTTGACCAGTCTCTTCATCAGTCTTGACGCGGAAAGATGGATCTTCCTGAGCAAGCTTGCCCAGAGCGATACCCATTTTTTCCTGGTCATCCTTGGTCTTAGGCTCTACGGCAACCGAAATAACCGGCTCCGGGAAGTCCATGCGAACCAGGATGATTGGCTTATCAGCGTTGCACAAGGTTTCACCAGTGGTGACGTCCTTCATGCCGATCAGGGCCGCGATGTCACCAGCGCGTACTTCCTTGATCTCTTCGCGGGCGTTTGCGTGCATTTGCACCATACGACCCACGCGCTCTTTCTTGCCTTTAACCGAGTTGATCACGCCGTCGCCGGAGGCCAACACGCCCGAGTAAACGCGGACGAAGGTCAAAGTACCCACGAATGGGTCGGTAGCGATTTTGAACGCCAGGGCCGAGAACGGCTCGCTGTCGTCTGCATGACGCTCCATTTCCTCTTCCTCGTTATCAGGGTTGGTACCCTTGATAGCAGGAATGTCGGTTGGAGCAGGCAGGTAGTCGATCACAGCATCGAGAACCAGGGGAACACCCTTGTTCTTGAACGAGGAACCGCAAACAGCCAAGACGATCTCACCAGCGATGGTACGCTGACGCAGAGCGGCCTTGATTTCCACGTTGGTGAGCTCTTCACCTTCGAGGTACTTGTTCATCAGTTCTTCGTTGGCTTCGGCCGCAGCTTCAACCATGTTGTTGCGCCACTCG
Organism: Pseudomonas lactucae; assembly: GCF_036688725.1. Taxonomy (NCBI): domain Bacteria; kingdom Pseudomonadati; phylum Pseudomonadota; class Gammaproteobacteria; order Pseudomonadales; family Pseudomonadaceae; genus Pseudomonas; species Pseudomonas lactucae. The sequence goes on from NZ_JAQQPT010000006.1 coordinate 269,331, forward strand.
TCAGCCAGCTCCTGCAACTCTGCAGGGATAGGCTTACGAACAGGAACCATACCTTTGTCGGAATCATTCCAGTAAACAGCTTCCATGGAGATCAGGTCGATCTGACCCTGGAAGTTGTCTTCGGAACCGATTGCCAATTGGATTGGCACCGGAGTGTGACCCAGACGCTGCTTGATCTGACCGATCACGCGCAGGAAGTTGGCACCAGCACGGTCCATCTTGTTTACATAAACAAGACGTGGAACGCCGTATTTGTTGGCTTGACGCCATACGGTTTCCGACTGAGGCTCAACACCCGAGGTACCGCAGAACACAACGACAGCGCCGTCGAGTACGCGCAGGGAACGCTCAACTTCAATGGTGAAGTCTACGTGGCCTGGGGTATCGATAACGTTGAAGCGGTGCTCGTCTTTGTACTGCTTCTCGGAACCCTTCCAGAAGGCGGTAATAGCAGCAGAAGTAATGGTAATACCACGCTCCTGCTCCTGAACCATCCAGTCTGTGGTCGCGGCGCCGTCATGCACCTCGCCCATTTTGTGACTTTTGCCGGTGTAAAACAGTACGCGCTCGGTGGTGGTGGTTTTACCAGCATCCACGTGAGCAACGATACCGATGTTACGGTAGCGGCTAATCGGAGTAGTACGAGCCATAAAGCCCTCGCAAAATTAGTGAAGCTGGATTTAGAAGCGGTAGTGCGAGAAAGCTTTGTTAGCTTCAGCCATACGGTGCACGTCTTCACGCTTCTTAACAGCAGCACCTTTACCTTCAGCAGCGTCCAACAGCTCGCCGGCCAAACGCAGAGCCATAGACTTCTCGCCACGCTTACGGGCGAAGTCTACCAACCAGCGCATTGCCAGGGCGTTACGACGGGACGGACGAACTTCGACCGGAACCTGGTAAGTAGCACCGCCTACACGGCGCGACTTCACTTCGACCAGCGGAGCGATGGCGTCGAGAGCTTTCTCGAAGATTTCCAGGGGGTCGCTGTTCTTGCGTTCTTTAACCTTTTCCAGCGCGCCATAAACGATACGCTCGGCAACGGCTTTCTTGCCGCTTTCCATCACGTGGTTCATGAACTTGGCCAGGATTTGGCTTCCGTATTTTGGATCGTCAAGCACTTCGCGCTTGGCTGCTACGCGTCTTCTTGGCATGGATAAGCCCTCAAACGGTCTTCAGGTTCGCTCGGAATCAGTGCCCTTTCGGGACGCCTCCGACCTTACTCTTATCGACTCAGAAAATAAGATGATTCAGTTTTACAAAAAGCCGCTACTACTTAGGCTTCTTGGTACCGTACTTCGAACGACCCTGGTTACGACCTTTAACGCCGGAAGTATCCAAGGAGCCGCGTACGGTGTGATAACGAACACCTGGCAAGTCTTTTACACGACCGCCGCGGATCAGTACCACGCTGTGCTCTTGCAGGTTGTGGCCTTCACCGCCGATGTACGAGGAAACCTCGAAACCGTTGGTCAGGCGCACACGGCATACTTTACGCAGTGCCGAGTTAGGTTTTTTCGGCGTGGTGGTATACACACGGGTGCATACGCCACGACGTTGCGGGCAGTTCTGCAGCGCAGGTACGTCGGATTTCTCGACGATACGCTTACGCGGCTGACGTACCAGCTGGTTGATAGTTGCCATCTACTAGCTCCACTGTTGTCTTGCGACGCTATTGTCTTGCAAGAAAAGCAAAATGGCAGGAACGAATTCCCGCCAAATTTAGGGGTACAAGAGTCTAAAGAGGATCTTGCCCCCAGTCAAGGCAAGGCCCCGGCCTCTCCGCTCATCGAATCGGTGCAAAAATGCCTCGATCCGACGAACGGAGCTGCCAGGGCCCGGACTCATCTACCGCAGAACTCAGTTACCGCTTGAGTTCAGCGCTTCGGTCAGTGCAGCTTCCACTTCACTGGCGCTCACGCGCAGCGGCTTGTCAGCATCACGGCGGCGCTTACGCTCGCTGTGGTAAGCCAAACCGGTACCGGCCGGGATCAGACGACCCACAACCACGTTTTCTTTCAGGCCGCGCAGGTAATCGCGCTTGCCGGTTACCGCTGCTTCGGTCAGTACGCGAGTGGTCTCCTGGAAGGAGGCCGCCGAGATAAACGACTCAGTGGACAACGACGCCTTGGTGATACCCAGCAGTACGCGAGTGAACTTGGAAACGAATTTCTCGTCGCCAGCCAGACGCTCGTTCTCCACCAGCACGTGAGTCAGTTCCATCTGGTCGCCCTTGATGAAACTCGAATCGCCAGATTCAGCGATTTCAACTTTACGCAGCATCTGACGCAGGATGGTCTCGATGTGCTTGTCGTTGATCTTCACGCCCTGCAGGCGGTAAACGTCCTGGATTTCGTTAACGATGTACTTGGCCAGCGCACTTACACCCAGCAGACGCAGAATGTCGTGTGGATCGCTCGGACCGTCGGAGATAACTTCGCCGCGGTTTACCTGTTCGCCTTCGAAGACGTTCAGGTGACGCCACTTCGGAATCAGCTCTTCATACGGATCGCTACCGTCGTTCGGGGTAATGACCAAACGACGCTTGCCTTTGGTCTCTTTACCGAACGCGATGGTGCCGCTGACTTCAGCCAGAATCGACGCTTCTTTCGGACGACGCGCTTCGAACAAGTCGGCAACACGCGGCAGACCACCGGTGATGTCGCGGGTTTTCGAAGTTTCTTGCGGGATACGCGCGATAACATCACCGATCGCGATCTTCGCACCATCCGCTACACCGACCAGGGCGTTGGCTGGCAGGAAGTACTGAGCGATTACGTCAGTGCCTGGCAGCAGCAAGTCCTTACCGTTGTCATCGACCATCTTCACGGCAGGACGGATGTCTTTACCGGCAGCTGGACGATCTTTGGCGTCGAGTACTTCAATGTTGGTCATACCGGTCAATTCGTCAGTCTGACGCTTGATCGTGATGCCTTCTTCCATGCCCACGTAGGTCACGGTACCTTTCATTTCGGTAACGATTGGGTGAGTGTGCGGATCCCACTTGGCCACGATTGCGCCAGCGTCGACCTTGTCACCTTCTTTAACCGAAATCACAGCACCGTACGGCAGCTTGTAACGCTCACGCTCACGACCGTAGTCATCAGCGATGGCCAGCTCACCGGAACGGGACACAGCAACCAGGTGGCCATCCACGCGCTCAACGTGCTTCAGGTTGTGCAGACGGACTGTACCGCCATTCTTCACCTGAACGCTGTCAGCTGCGGAGGTCCGGCTTGCCGCACCACCGATGTGGAACGTACGCATGGTCAGCTGGGTACCTGGCTCACCGATGGACTGGGCGGCGATAACGCCGATTGCCTCACCGATGTTCACCTGGTGACCACGAGCCAAGTCACGGCCGTAGCACTTGGCGCAGATGCCGTAGCGGGTTTCGCAGCTGATCGGCGAGCGAACGATCACTTCGTCGATGCTGTTGAGCTCGATGAACTCGACCCACTTCTCATCCACCAGGGTGCCGGCAGGAACGATAACTTCCTCGGTACCTGGCTTGAACACGTCACGGGCAATCACACGACCCAATACGCGCTCACCCAGCGGCTCTACAACGTCACCGCCTTCAATGTGCGGTGTCATCAGCAGGCCATGCTCGGTGCCGCAATCGATCTCGGTTACAACCAGATCTTGCGCAACGTCTACCAGACGACGAGTCAGGTAACCGGAGTTAGCGGTTTTCAACGCGGTATCCGCCAGACCTTTACGAGCACCGTGAGTGGAGATGAAGTACTGAAGTACGCTCAAACCTTCACGGAAGTTCGCAGTAATCGGCGTTTCAATGATGGAACCGTCCGGCTTGGCCATCAGGCCGCGCATACCGGCGAGCTGACGGATCTGCGCAGCAGAACCCCGTGCGCCCGAGTCGGCCATCATGTACATCGAGTTGAAGGATTCCTGATCAACTTCGTCGCCGTGACGGTCGATGACTTTCTCTTTCGAGAGGTTAGCCATCATCGCCTTCGACACTTCGTCGTTGGCCTTGGACCAAAGGTCGATCACTTTGTTGTATTTCTCGCCCTGTGTTACCAGGCCCGAGGCGTACTGGCTTTCGATCTCTTTCACTTCATCGGTAGCAGCCGCGATAATGCGAGCTTTTTCATCCGGGATAACGAAGTCGTTAACACCAATGGAAACGCCAGAAATCGTCGAATAAGCAAAACCGGTGTACATCAACTGGTCAGCGAAGATTACGGTCTCTTTCAAACCAACCACGCGGTAGCACTGGTTGATCAGCTTGGAGATCGCTTTTTTCTTCATTGGCAAGTTGACGACGTCGTACGACAGACCTTTTGGAACAACCTGGTACAACAGCGCACGGCCGACAGTGGTGTCGACGATACGGGTGTTGCTCACGCTGCCGCCATCACGGTCGTTGACAGTTTCGTGGATCCGCACCTTGACCTTGGCATGCAGTGCGGCTTCGCCGGCACGGAACACACGGTCAACTTCCTGCAGATCCGCGAACACACGACCTTCGCCCTTGGCGTTGATCGCTTCGCGGGTCATGTAGTACAGACCCAATACAACGTCCTGCGACGGAACGATGATTGGCTCACCGTTGGCTGGCGACAGAATGTTGTTGGTCGACATCATCAACGCACGCGCTTCCAACTGGGCTTCCAGTGTCAGCGGTACGTGCACGGCCATTTGGTCGCCGTCGAAGTCGGCGTTGTACGCAGCACAGACCAGAGGGTGCAGCTGGATAGCCTTACCTTCGATCAGTACCGGTTCAAACGCCTGGATACCCAGACGGTGAAGGGTCGGTGCACGGTTGAGGAGGACTGGGTGTTCGCGAATCACTTCAGCGAGAACGTCCCAAACCTCTGGCAGCTCGCGTTCGACCATCTTCTTGGCAGCCTTGATGGTGGTAGCGAGACCACGCATTTCAAGCTTGCCGAAAATGAACGGCTTGAACAGCTCGAGAGCCATTTTCTTCGGCAGACCGCACTGGTGCAGACGCAGGGTCGGACCTACGGTAATTACCGAACGGCCGGAGTAGTCAACCCGCTTACCGAGCAAGTTCTGACGGAAACGACCTTGCTTACCCTTGATCATGTCAGCCAGGGATTTCAGAGGACGCTTGTTCGAACCGGTGATAGCGCGGCCACGACGGCCGTTGTCGAGCAGAGCATCGACCGCTTCTTGCAACATACGCTTTTCGTTGCGCACGATGATGTCCGGAGCGGACAGATCGAGCAGACGCTTCAAGCGGTTGTTACGGTTGATCACGCGACGGTACAGGTCGTTGAGGTCGGACGTTGCGAAACGGCCACCGTCCAACGGTACCAGCGGACGCAGGTCTGGCGGCAGAACCGGCAGAACGGTCAGCACCATCCACTCTGGCAAGTTGCCGGAACCCTGGAAGGCTTCCATCAACTTCAGACGCTTGGACAGTTTCTTGATCTTGGTTTCGGAGTTGGTTTGCGGAATTTCTTCACGCAGACGACCAATCTCGTGTTCCAGGTCGATAGCGTGCAGCAGCTCGCGGACCGCTTCGGCACCCATGCGGGCATCGAAATCGTCACCGAACTCTTCCAGCGCTTCGAAGTACTGCTCGTCGTTCAGCAGCTGACCTTTTTCAAGGGTGGTCATGCCTGGGTCGATAACGACATAGCTCTCGAAGTAGAGAACGCGTTCGATATCACGCAGGGTCATGTCCATCAACAGGCCGATACGGGACGGCAGTGATTTCAGGAACCAGATGTGGGCAACTGGCGAAGCGAGTTCGATGTGCGCCATGCGCTCACGACGAACCTTGGCCAGTGCAACTTCAACGCCGCACTTCTCGCAGATCACACCGCGGTGCTTCAAGCGCTTGTACTTACCGCACAGGCACTCGTAATCCTTTACCGGGCCAAAGATCTTGGCGCAGAACAGGCCGTCACGCTCAGGTTTGAACGTACGGTAGTTGATGGTTTCCGGCTTTTTAACTTCACCGAACGACCACGAACGGATCATCTCAGGCGATGCCAATCCAATACGGATGGCGTCGAACTCTTCGACTTGACCCTGGTTTTTCAGCAAATTCAGTAGGTCTTTCAAGGCCTTTCCTCCTGGCGGAGCAGAGAGCGGGCATCACTGCACCGCTCTCGATTCGCGTCACGTGTTATTCGGTTTCCAGATCGATATCGATGCCGAGGGAACGAATTTCTTTGATCAACACGTTGAAGGACTCGGGCATGCCCGGCTCCATACGGTGATCGCCGTCCACGATGTTTTTGTACATCTTGGTACGACCGTTCACATCGTCCGACTTCACTGTGAGCATTTCTTGCAGAGTGTATGCAGCACCGTATGCTTCCAGTGCCCAAACCTCCATCTCCCCGAAACGCTGACCACCGAACTGAGCCTTACCACCCAGCGGCTGCTGGGTAACCAGGCTGTACGAACCGGTAGAACGAGCGTGCATCTTGTCGTCTACCAAGTGGTTCAGCTTCAGCATGTACATGTAGCCAACAGTAACCGGGCGCTCGAACTTGTTGCCAGTACGGCCATCGAACAGCTGCATCTGGCCGCTTTCCGGCAGGTCTGCCAGTTTCAGCATGGCCTTGATTTCGCTTTCCTTGGCACCGTCGAATACCGGGGTAGCCATTGGAACGCCGCCGCGCAGGTTCTTCGCCAAATCCAGGATTTCCTGGTCGGAGAAGGTGTCCAGCTCTTCGTTGCGACCGCCGATCTCGTTGTAGATCTCGTGCAGGAATTTACGCAGGTCTGCGACCTTGCGCTGCTCTTCGATCATACGGTTGATCTTCTCACCCAGACCTTTGGCCGCGAGGCCCAGGTGGGTTTCAAGGATCTGACCAACGTTCATACGCGAAGGTACGCCCAACGGGTTGAGGACGACGTCGACCGGGGTGCCATTGGCATCGTGCGGCATGTCTTCAACCGGCATGATCACGGAGACCACACCCTTGTTACCGTGACGACCGGCCATCTTGTCACCCGGCTGGATGCGGCGACGGATTGCCAGGTAAACCTTGACGATTTTCAGCACACCTGGAGCCAGATCATCGCCTTGCTGCAGTTTGCGCTTCTTGTCTTCGAACTTGTCGTCCAGCAGACGGCGGCGATCAACAATATAGGCCTGAGCCTTCTCGAGCTGCTCGTTAAGAGCATCTTCAGCCATGCGCAGTTTGAACCACTGCCCGTGCTCAAGACCGTCGAGGATTTCGTCGGTGATGTCCTGACCTTTCTTCAAACCTGCGCCGCCTTCAGCCTTGTGGCCTACCAGGGCAGAACGCAGACGTTCGAAGGTCGCGCCTTCAACGATACGGAACTCTTCGTTCAGGTCCTTGCGGATCTCGTCGAGTTGAGTCTTCTCGATGGACAGTGCACGAGCATCACGCTCAACGCCGTCGCGGGTGAAGACCTGTACGTCGATGACAGTACCCTTGGTACCGGTAGGTACACGTAGGGAGGTGTCTTTAACGTCGCTGGCTTTTTCACCGAAGATGGCACGCAGCAGCTTCTCTTCCGGCGTCAGTTGGGTCTCGCCTTTCGGAGTGACCTTACCGACCAGGATGTCGCCAGCGCCAACTTCAGCACCTACATAAACGATACCGGCTTCGTCCAGCTTGTTCAGTGCAGCTTCACCCACGTTCGGGATGTCTGCAGTGATTTCCTCAGGCCCAAGCTTGGTGTCACGCGCCACACAGGTCAGTTCCTGGATGTGGATCGTGGTGAAGCGGTCTTCTTGAACCACACGCTCGGACAGGCAGATGGAGTCTTCGAAGTTGAAGCCGTTCCATGCCATGAACGCGATGCGCATGTTCTGACCCAGAGCCAGTTCACCCATGTCGGTGGACGGGCCGTCGGCCATGATGTCGCTGCGCTGAACGCGATCACCCTTGCTCACCAGCGGACGCTGGTTGATGCAGGTGTTCTGGTTCGAGCGGGTGTATTTGGTCAGGTTGTAGATGTCGACACCGGCTTCGCCAGTTTCTACTTCGTCATCGGCAACACGAACCACGATACGGCTGGCATCAACGGAGTCGATCACGCCGCCACGACGAGCCACGACGCAAACGCCGGAGTCACGTGCTACGTTGCGCTCCATGCCGGTACCTACCAACGGCTTGTCAGCACGCAGGGTGGGTACAGCTTGACGCTGCATGTTGGAACCCATCAACGCACGGTTGGCGTCATCGTGTTCCAGGAACGGGATCAGCGACGCTGCAACCGAAACTACCTGTTTCGGCGAAACATCCATCAAGGTGACGTCTTCCGGCGCCTTGACGGTGAACTCGTTCAAGTGACGAACAGCTACCAGCTCGTCGATCAGGACTTTCTTGTCGTTCATCGTGGCCGAAGCCTGGGCGATCACGTGATCAGCTTCTTCGATGGCGGACAGGAACACGATCTCGTCGGTGACCAGAGCGTCTTTCACCACGCGGTACGGGCTCTCAAGGAAGCCGTACTGGTTGGTGCGCGCATAGGCAGCCAGGGAGTTGATCAGACCGATGTTCGGACCTTCCGGCGTTTCGATCGGGCAAACACGACCGTAGTGCGTCGGGTGTACGTCACGAACTTCAAAGCCAGCACGCTCACGGGTCAGACCGCCCGGGCCCAGTGCAGAAACACGGCGCTTGTGGGTGATCTCGGAGAGCGGGTTGTTCTGGTCCATGAACTGCGAGAGCTGGCTGGAACCGAAGAACTCCTTCACCGCTGCCGCAACCGGCTTGGCGTTGATCAGGTCTTGCGGCATCAGGCCTTCGCTTTCTGCCATCGACAGACGCTCTTTGACCGCACGCTCAACGCGCACCAGGCCAACGCGGAACTGGTTCTCGGCCATTTCGCCTACGCAGCGAACACGACGGTTACCCAGGTGGTCGATGTCATCGACGATGCCTTTACCGTTACGGATGTCGACCAGAGTCTTCAGTACCGCGACGATGTCTTCCTTGCACAACACACCCGAACCTTCGATCTCGGTACGACCGATACGACGGTTGAACTTCATCCGGCCGACCGCAGACAGGTCATAGCGCTCAGGGCTGAAGAACAGGTTGTTGAACAGAGTTTCGGCAGCGTCTTTGGTCGGTGGCTCGCCTGGACGCATCATGCGATAGATCTCGACCAGCGCTTCCAATTGGTTGCTGGTGGAGTCGATCTTCAGGGTGTCGGAGACGAACGGACCGCAGTCGATGTCGTTGGTATACAGAGTCTCGATGCGAACAACCTGGGCCTTGGCGATTTTTGCCAGGATCTCGGTGTTCAGCTCGGTGTTGCACTCGGCCAGGATTTCGCCTGTAGCCGGGTGAACGATGACCTTGGCAGTAGTGCGGCCCAGAACGTAGTCCAGAGGCACTTCCAGCTCTTTGATACCGGCTTTCTCGATCTGGTTGATGTGGCGCGCGGTAATACGGCGACCAGCCTCAACAATCACTTTGCCGTTTTCGTCCTGGATATCCAGAACGGCAATTTCACCACGCAGACGCGAAGCGATCAGCTCCAGCTTGAGGGTTTCATCCTTCAGGCTGAATACGTTGGTGGTATAGAAAGCGTCCAGCACTTGCTCAGTGGTATAGCCAAGCGCGCGCAGCAATACCGAGGCCGGCAGCTTGCGACGACGGTCGATACGCACGAACACGCAGTCTTTCGGGTCGAACTCGAAGTCCAGCCACGAACCGCGGTATGGAATGATCCGCGCGGAGTACAGCAGTTTACCGGAGCTGTGCGTCTTGCCGCGGTCGTGGTCGAAGAACACGCCCGGGGAACGGTGCAGCTGGGAAACGATTACACGCTCGGTACCGTTGATAACGAAGGTACCGTTCTCAGTCATCAATGGGATTTCGCCCATGTAGACTTCTTGCTCTTTGATGTCCTTGATCGCTTTGTTCGACGATTCTTTGTCGAAAATGATCAGACGGACTTTTACCCGCAAAGGTACGGCGTACGTAACGCCACGCAACACGCATTCTTTGACATCAAATGCCGGTTCGCCCAGGCGATAACCGACGTACTCCAGCGCAGCATTGCCGGAGTAGCTGATGATCGGGAAAACGGATTTGAAGGCCGCATGCAGGCCCACGTCGCGGAACTGATCTTTGGTCGCTCCCGCCTGCAAGAATTCACGATACGAATCCAGCTGGATAGCCAGAAGGTACGGGACATCCATGACGTCCGGCAACTTGCTAAAGTCCTTGCGGATACGTTTTTTCTCAGTATATGAGTAAGCCATCAGCGTTCCCCAGCTTGGTCACCTGCTTGTTTGGCCCCTCCGACGGGAGCAGCCAGAAAATCTTGCAAACCCCATGGTTTGCACCACCGCGTCGGGTGGCTACAGCGCGTTAATGGCGGCGACCGAGTCGACAGCCAAGAACGGAAAAAGGCCGGTGGCAAGAGCCACCAGCCATCAGCCTTCAGCTTAACGCTTGGGCTGGAGACGCAAGGTCGATGCTTACTTCAGCTCGACTTTAGCGCCTGCTTCTTCCAGAGTAGCTTTGGCTTTGTCAGCGGCGTCTTTCGACACTGCTTCCAGAACCTGGGCAGGAGCGCCGTCAACGACAGCCTTGGCTTCTTTCAGGCCCAGACCGGTCAGTTCACGTACTGCCTTGATCACGTTTACTTTCTTCTCGCCAGCTTCCAGCAGCATGACGTTGAATTCGGTTTGCTCTTCAGCAGCGACAGCAGCAACAGCTGGGCCAGCGGAAGCAGCGGCAGCGGAAACGCCGAATTTTTCTTCGAAAGCTTTGATCAGCTCAACAACCTGCAGAACCGACATTTCAGCTACGGCGTTGAGGATATCGTCTTGGGAGATAGACATTGCTGTATTTCCTGAATTGGGGGACGGCCTACGCGGCCATCGAAATAAACAAAAATACGCGAGAGAATTTGCTCAGCCTTAGGCTGCGGCAGCTTCTTTTTGCTCGCGAACTGCAGCCAGAGTACGAGCCAGCTTGCTGGTAGCGCCTTGAATCACGCTCATCAGCTGCGAAATAGCTTCGTTACGGGTCGGCAGTGTTGCCAGTACGTCGATTTGGTTAGCTGCGAGGAACTTGCCCTCGAACGCAGCTGCCTTGATCTCGAACTTATCCTGACTCTTGGCGAATTCCTTGAACAAACGGGCAGCAGCGCCTGGATGATCCTTGGAGAACGCGATCAGAGTCGGGCCGGTGAACACGTCGTTGAGAACACTGTATTCAGTGTCAGCAACAGCGCGCTTGAGCAGGGTGTTACGTACAACACGTACGTATACGCCAGCTTCACGAGCCTCTTTACGGAGTCCGGTCATAGCGCCTACTGTCACACCACGGGCATCAGCCACGACAGCGGACAGAGCAGCTTTGGCAGCCTCGTTGACTTCAGCGACGATGGCCTTCTTGTCTTCGAGATTAATTGCCACGGGTTTAACTCCTGCTTGTTACCGTTTCATCTGGCCGGAGCCGGATGTCGTTTTGGTGTCTGATTCGGTAAGGAACCGGGAGCACCATCTGCGTAGGCTTGTTGGTTTAAGACTTGCGTCGCCTACGGTCTTGGATAGCCCCCGCCAGGCAGGGACCCCAATCTTTCAATTGGCGCAATCGCTTGCACCAATTCGTGTCTTATACGTCCAGCGAGCCTTGGTCGATGACCAGACCTGGGCCCATAGTGGTGCTCAGGGTAACGCGCTTGACGTAGATACCTTTCGAAGAAGCTGGCTTGATACGCTTCAGATCAGCGATCAGGGCTTCAACGTTTTCCTTCAGCTTGACGGCATCGAAGCCGACTTTGCCAACGGAGGTGTGAATGATGCCGTTTTTGTCGGTGCGATAACGAACCTGACCAGCCTTGGCGTTTTTAACCGCGGTAGCTACGTCTGGGGTTACGGTGCCGACTTTAGGGTTAGGCATCAGGCCACGTGGACCCAGGATCTGGCCCAACTGACCTACAACACGCATTGCGTCCGGGGAAGCAATAACGACGTCATAGTTCAGGTCGCCGCCTTTCATTTCGGCAGCCAGGTCGTCCATGCCAACGCGATCAGCGCCAGCAGCCAGAGCAGCTTCAGCCGCCGGGCCTTGGGTGAAGACAGCTACACGTACAGTCTTGCCAGTACCGTGTGGCAGCACAGTTGCGCTACGAACGACCTGGTCGGATTTACGTGGGTCAACACCCAGGTTCACAGCAACGTCAACGGACTCGCTGAACTTGACAGTCGACAGCTCGGTCAGCAGGGCGGCAGCGTCTACGAAGTTGTAGGACTTGCCCGCTTCGATTTTGCCGGCGATAGCCTTTTGGCGCTTGGTCAGCTTAGCCATTACACACCCTCCACGTTAAGGCCCATGCTACGAGCAGAACCGGCGATGGTACGCACGGCTGCATCCATATCAGCTGCAGTCAGATCCGCGTTTTTGGTTTTCGCGATTTCTTCCAGCTGAGCACGGGTCACGGTGCCAACCTTAACGGTGTTAGGACGAGCGGAACCGCTAGTCAGACCAGCAGCTTTCTTCAACAGAACCGAAGCCGGGGTCGACTTGGTTTCGAAGGTGAAGCTACGGTCGCTGTATACAGTGATGATCACTGGAGTCGGCAGACCTGGCTCAAGACCCTGAGTACGGGCGTTGAAGGCCTTGCAGAATTCCATGATGTTCACGCCGTGCTGACCCAGAGCTGGACCGACGGGTGGGCTAGGGTTGGCCTGAGCGGCCTTCACTTGCAGCTTGATGTAAGCGGTAATCTTCTTGGCCATGAGGCACTCCAATTACGGGTTCAAACGCCTCGAAAGGCTCCCCGGTTACTTGCGCGTTTATCCCAGTGACGACAAAACCCCACAGCCTAGGCTGTGGGGTTGGGATGCTTGCTCAGCTAGACCTTCTCGACCTGGCTGAACTCCAGCTCTACCGGGGTAGAGCGACCGAAAATGAGCACTGCCACTTGGATCCGGCTCTTTTCGTAGTTAACTTCTTCGACGGTGCCATTGAAATCAGCGAACGGACCATCTGTAACACGAACAACCTCACCCGGCTCGAACAACGTCTTCGGCTTAGGCTTGTCGCTACCGTCAGCAACGCGACGCAGAATTGCTTCCGCCTCTTTATCGGTGATCGGCGCAGGCTTATCAGCGGTACCGCCAATGAAACCCATGACACGAGGAGTATCCTTGACCAAGTGCCAAGTACCTTCGTTCATGTCCATCTGTACCAGCACATAGCCAGGGAAGAACTTGCGTTCACTCTTGCGCTTCTGACCATTCCGCATTTCAACCACTTCTTCAGTGGGAACCAGAATTTCGCCGAAGCCATCTTCCATGCCTGCCAGCTTTACGCGCTCCAGCAAAGAGCGCATAACATGCTTCTCGTAACCCGAGTAAGCATGCACAACGTACCAACGCTTAGCCACGGGACACCCTTAGCCAACAATCAAGGAAACAAGCCAGCCGAGCAGGGAATCAAGCCCCCACAACAGCAACGCCATAACCAGAACTACAGCCACGACAATCAATGTGGTCTGAGTGGTTTCTTGGCGAGTCGGCCAAACGACTTTACGGATTTCGGTACGAGCTTCCTTTACCAGGACCGCGAAAGACTTGCCTTTGGCAGTCTGCAGGCCTACAAAGGCAGCTACAGCAGCAAGAGCAAGCAAAGCGAGGACGCGGTACAGGATCGGCGAAGCAGAATAGTACTGATTGCCAACAACGCCTACGACCACCAAGACGACTACAGCGAGCCACTTGACCAGATCGAAACGAGAGCTTTGAGCTTCAGCCTTAGGAGTCATCTATGAAGATCCTGTGAAAAGAAAGCCAGATACACCACGTGAATCTGGCAGGTCAGGAGGGAATCGAACCCCCAACCTACGGTTTTGGAGACCGTCGCTCTGCCAATTGAGCTACTGACCTAAAACAAAATCAGGCCGACCATTATGCAGGCCTGAAAAAGACTTTACAACAACCAACCCCACAAGACTTGAAATAACGGACAGCAATCAAGCCGAGGCAGCTGTTAAAACAAAGGCAGATATTTTCATATCTGCCTTGTCATATGGAGCTCTTGAGCGGATTTGAACCGCTGACCTCACCCTTACCAAGGGTGTGCTCTACCAACTGAGCTACAAGAGCAAAACACCGTGCACAACCTGCAAACTTGGAGCGGGTAGCGGGAATCGAACCCGCATCATCAGCTTGGAAGGCTGAGGTTCTACCACTAAACTATACCCGCGGAGCTTGCAGCTCACGCTAAAATGGTGGAGGGGGAAGGATTCGAACCTTCGAAGTCGTAGACGTCAGATTTACAGTCTGATCCCTTTGGCCGCTCGGGAACCCCTCCTAAGCGAGCCGGCATTTTACATCACGCCGGCCTTCTGTCAAGCATTTTCTCATTTAAATTATGAGGTTAGCTGCGTTGACGCCGCTTCACATCAAATCCCCCTAGAGGTCTTCACTGCGAAGCGGGCGCCATTCTATGCAAACTATTCGACAGTTGCAATGCCTTCGCACAGCATTATTTTGTGTTTTAACTCATTGAATTCCTTAGCAAGGTTTTCAAAGGGCAAATCGTCGGCCAAGCGCCTGCTTTCAGGGGCTACTCGAAGCCAGTAGCCCGTGGCGTCAGCCGTATTCAACAACTGAAGCCTGGCCTTTATATCCAGACTGGTGAGGCGTTGCTCGACGGATTGTGCCTGGCGCGGGTCGGAGAACCCACCAATGTACAAGCACGTATCGGACGATTTCGCTCGATCCCTTCGCGTCATCGCCTCAGAAGACTCACTTAGCAGACGAATATCCTGCTGCGAGCCTCGATAAAGACTTAGCGGAGTCACATCCTTGGCGCGTAGTGGCGCCTCTTGCTGATGCCATATGTAGTAGAAGACATTGAGGATAAGTAGAAGCAAGAACAACCAACGCATAAACACCTCAGGACAAAGGGCAAGCCATTGCCAGACCAACAAATACCAGATCTGGAACGACCCGCGCCTGCGGCACGGCATTGCAGACCAAGTCCGCATCTCCACCGGTCAGAAACACAGTGAAATCATCTCCCCAATAGGCCCTGGCAAGCTCGATCTGGGTCAGCACGAATCCTCTCAGCATTAGCATACATCCTCGCTCCACCGCCTCGGCAGTAGTGCGCCCAGGCGAAAGGCATTCCAGAGCCCGCTCAGCCGCAGCATCGTCGTAACGTATCTTATGAGTATGCGTTCGCAGCTGGTTGCGCATAAGAGGCATGCCAGGACAAATAAATCCCCCCAAATGCTCGCCATCTGCAGCAACGAAATCGGCAGTCGCAGCCGTACCGAAATCCAACACCAGACAAGCGCCTGATGCCAGCTTGTACCCACCAAGGATCGCCAACCATCGGTCAAGGCCAAGCCGCTGGAAATCCTCATAACCATTGCGCACCCCCGCCATTTCGACAGCAGACGTCGCACAGGAAACAGTGACACCAAAAGCCTCGACCAATGTCTCGACCAGCTTGTCTGTTTCCTCCAGGGCGCGAACGCTCACCAGCCGGCAACGCGTCAGCGACAAATTCGGCACCGCCGAAAGGCCCTCAATCAAAGCGATATTCGAACCGACAACACCTTCCGCGTAGGCATTTGCCCTACCCGCCTCCAGTACTCTCCACTTGATAAAGCTATTCCCACAGTCGAGCTCAAGAATCATCACGCAACCTCAGGCTTAACTCGCCACCGCTGTATGCTTTCTCAACACCGTCAACATCCAGACGCAACGCACCTTGCTGATCAACACCAAGCACCACACCGTCCACACGATTTACACCTGCGATGAGCGATACCGACCGCCCCTGCCACCCATGATTCTGCTCCCACTCTTCTTGTAGGGCAGCAAAGCCAGACGCTTTGTGTCGATCCAGGTAGCGTTGGAGCTGCAGACCCACCAGGGCTACCAGGGTGTTACGATCAACCGCCACCCCCGTCTCAAGCTGCATTGAAGTCCATTGCTGATCAACCTCATCAGCCCTCTGCATATTCACGTTGATTCCAATTCCGATGACAACGTGACAAATGTCAGCCGGATCCCCAACCAACTCCAGCAATATCCCGGCAATCTTCTTCTGCCCCACCAATACATCGTTCGGCCATTTCAGGACTGCTCCCTGTACACCCGACTCTCGCAACGCTTGAATGACGGCCAAGCCAACAACAAGACTTAGCCCCTCCAATTGCCGCAGACCATCCTGAATACGCAGTACGAGGCTGTAATAGATATTCTGGGCGAATGGGCTTATCCACTTACGGCCACGCCTGCCCCTTCCGGCCACTTGTTGCTCGGCCAACACCAGAAACGGCGTAGCGCATGTGGCATTTACCAAGCGCAACGCCTCTGCATTGGTGGAGTCAATGGAATCGTAGATATGAATAGGCCACGCTAAAGATGGCGCAATTAGCGCAATTTGTTCTGCGTTCAGAAATACCAGCGGCGAAGCTAACTGATATCCCTTACCACGCACCTTATGAATAGGTAGATTCAATTCAGCCTCAAGAAGCTGCAGCTGCTTCCATACAGCACTGCGGCTAACACCCAGCGCAGCACCTAGCGCCTCCCCGGAATGGAATCGGCCATCTTTCAAAAGCTCTAACAGCGTTAGCATGCAAGTATCGCCTCACAATGAGGCACGCATGATAGCCATGCGCAGAGGCATTGCATAGAAAGGCCGCACGTCGCCGGGCAACGATGAGCCTCTCGACACTTTCCGAGCGCCCAAAACAAAACCCCACCTGCTTTCGCAAATGGGGTTTCGGAATTTAATCTTGACGATG